>JBBSJZ010000022.1:0-23586 GCA_038256795.1 Pirellulales bacterium
GATGGTGGCTGACACACCCAGTCGGCTCCACAACGGACGCGTGCCCCACTATCACCGCAATCAACAATAGAGCATCACCGCCCTCACCAACGGCGCCTGAACCATCAAAGAACGCTGCGCCTACATTGCGTATGGTACACCTACGATTACCGACGCGTCCGGCGCTGCACTTACGACGAGTGCCGAAAACAACCGCTACACCTACACCGGCCGCGAGTACGACGAGACTTTGGCCCTGTATCATTACCGCGCACGGATGTGCGACTCGGTTGCTGGTAGGTTCTGCTCCAAAGATCCGATCGGGTATGTGGGCAGTCGGTGGAATCTGTATGAGTTTCTTCAATCGTCTTCTATGCAATTGCCGTATCCAACAGGGCTCGCGTGCGAAACCGAGCCTGATGATCCGACAGTGGAAACCAGCCTTGCGGGGTGCCTAAAATCACCAGCATTACTTTGGGCTTGCCTCAATACGGGTGTCGCGAGGTGGAGTAACATCGGCGCAAGGTTCGCCGGTAAAGGTGGTGGCGCAAAACTAAGGAAAATGCCAGAATCCTGGGGAGGAAAAACTGTTTTTGGCGGAAAACACCCGAAAGTATGTTTTGGTGGGTGGTGCATTCCTGTTCCTGACGCTCCTGCAAACGGCACGGTGATTTCCATTATCAAAGAAGTGTTGGAACGTATATAACCAGCCTCAACGAGGACCTCAAATCGCAATGAATGCAATCACGCTTTGGACTGTTCAGCCATTAGCGTTTTGGGATGAACTGAATCATAAGGGTTGCGTGCTAGCCAACGAGAGTCGAGTTGATAGCGATGACATCTATGCGTACAGATGGATGAATCAACAGCTTAACATTCGGACAGTTGGCGCAGCCGTGAGTTCGCCAATTTGGTTTTGGGAAAGTTGTCACGGACGCTCCCGTCGCAAGCCAGATCTTCGTACATCCGGGTTTCTCGCTAAAAACAAAAAGGGAGTAAGATTAGAAGTTCAGCTTGAATGCGACGCGGTATTTATTGTCACAGTTCGAAATGTGGATCTGGGTGCTCATGAAAAAGTTTGTTCCACTGAATTATGCAGATTATAATCGAATGGAAATCCTCCGAAAACGAGGGCTACTTACAACGGATGATGTCGAAAGTTCTTGGGAGCGAGTCTTTGATCTCCGTGCTGGAAAAGCTCCATTTTGGAAGCAAATAAAGCAACGTGAGATTCAAGCCTGTGTAAAATCATTGAAGCTCGATGATGTAGTTGAGGTGACACACTTTGTCGCTCGCTGAGTCCAATATGAAGATAGGCCCAAACCATGACGAGCACTGAAATGGCGGAGCGGTAGCTTCTCTGGTTGACTCAAAGGGGCTTGAGATAAAGGTGTCCGGTACCAATTATGCGATAATCCAGGCTCTGCACCGGAGCAAAACGACGTTTCAACAGGCCGCCGCAAGGTGGTCTTTCTTATTGGTGGACATCCGGAAACGGCTGCGCCGGGGATCTGGCCCGAGTTTCGGCGTTCCAAGCGGTAGCCAATGGGCTAATTTCTTTTGATTGGCCGTTGGATGCCGTCCATCAAACACTTGGTCATCGGTAAGGCCGATCGAATTGTGCTTGATCGTGGTCAGACGAAACAACTCGACTCCGTTACAATGGGTGGCGGTAACGTTGTCTCCTTCGCCCATTTGGAATCACCCCATGCAGCTGGGAATCCGGCCGACTGTCGATTTTGCCTTCAAGAAGATCTTCGGATCACCTCAGAACTCCGCTGCACTGATCGGATTGCTCAACGCGATTCTCGATTTGGAGCATCCAATCGACTCGGTCGAAATCCTCAATCCTTTCAGCTACCAGGAATTTTCTCAAAGCAAGCTGATTGTCCTGGACGTCCGTTGCCAAGACACTGCAGGGCGTTGGCTGAACGTGGAAATGCAGGTTTCCGTATACGCGGGACTGATCGAGCGGCTCGTGTACTACGCGTGCAGCATGTACGTGGACCAACTGACTCCAGGCGGCAACTACGCCTTGGCTGCCCCATCGATCTCGATTTGCTTGCTCAGTCGTGTTCTGTTTGCGGAAACCGACCAAGCCCATCACCGTTTTCAGATGGTTGACCGAGAAAGCGGTCGAGAGATTTCTAACGCGATCGAAGTCCACACGGTAGAATTGACGAAGTACGAACTGCACGAGCACTCCATCGCCGGAGCTAGTAAACTTCTGCAGTGGGTGTTTTTGCTGCATTTTTCCCAGAATTACGATGCCAAAACGCTCCGGCGATTGTTACCCGGCATTGAATTCGAGTCTGCGATATCGACGATTGAAATCATTTCCGCGAAAACGGAGGACAAACAAATGTACGACCAACGCGAAAAAGCCCAACGAGACTACGAGTGGGCCATTTCGGGCGCCCGTGAAGAAGGACGTGAAGAAGGACGTGAAGAGGGACGTGAAGAAGGACGTGAAGAAGGGCTGGAACGCGGTTTGGTTGCCGGTCGAATCCAAACATTCCAGGAACTGCTGGGAGATGCACCTACGACGACAGCCGATTTGGCAAGCCTTCCCATGAACGCACTTACGACCCGACTCGCCGAGTTGCAGCAACGTCTACGTGACCGCCGAACTTGACCAGGATGCACGTGTCATCACTGCGCCTGCATCTACGCGCCAACGGATCAGGTCTTGCTCCAAAGATCCGATCGGGTATGTGGGAAGTCGGTGGAATCTGTTTTTACATTTGAGAAGCCGGCTGTATCGCAGTAGAATTGGTCATGACAGATCCGACTGTCACGCATAATTCTTGTCTAAGGTGCGATTTGAGAAGCGAGAAAAACATCGGTGAATGGCTCAATCTATTCTCAAGTTGCAGTCAAGACCGCTATGGCAAACTATCGTGTGTTCTAGCCGAAGACTATTGGAACGGGCGATTTTCGCAAGATGATGTTCTTTCACTATTAAACTTACATTGCAAACGAGCGAAGCTAGCTGCCTCATGGGTTATTTCTGATCGAGGGATTCTTAATGATGCATCACGAGCTCTGATGATAGCTGGATTGAATTCAGTTCACCATAAAGTCAAGGGACATGCGATAAGCTTCGTAAACCGTTGCAAAGGTCTGCCTCCAATGGAAAAGCAGGCGTATCTCAGCCTACTTTTAAAGAATGACCATTTGCAAATTCAGGAACGGGCTAAAGAGATTTTCGCAGAACGTGGGCCCGCCCAAAGAGAAGAAGCGCCCGAGCCGTGACGCACGCTGAAACGGAGGAGCGGTAGCCTCTCTGGTTGACTCAAAAGGGCTTGGCTCGGGCAGATTGCTTTCCTCACTTCGTCGCATCAATATTCATCGCCGGTTCACCCATTCCCTGGGGTGAGTAGCGATCGTTTGAGATGCTGATCTTGTCAATCTTTGCACCGTCTTCTCGGTAGGCAATGGTGAGGATGTGCTCGCCCGTCTTGAGAGGGAAGTTGTTGAGTTTGATCCATTCCCACCCGCGTGTCGCCAAACCATTGAGCACCATGAAAGAACCGTCGTCCATTTTGATCCAGAACGAGTCGTCATCCGCAGAAGGGCAGTTCAGGCGTGCGAACACCGTGTAGTTATCTTCTGCCTTCACCGTGAATGACATCGTGATGAAACCTTCGTTTCCCGCTGGTGATTCGGAAATGCTTTGCATGCCGGGTTTGATGGCGGCATAGCTTCCACCGGAAGCCAGGTCGTCAGCGGAGACTTGCCAATCCGAACCGACGGTCGCGTCTTCGGCTTCGAAGGCCATTGTCTCGATACCCGTCATATCTCGCTTCGGGAAAGTCGGTTCGCCTTTGCCCCACCAGCCGATCCAACGCGAGTGGTCAACCGTCTCAAACGGGCTGATGGTGACGTCGGTATTCGCAGCCCCTGTGCCGAGTAGAAATTTGTCGACAAAGGCTTCGACTTCCGGCCTCTGGCTATCCGGGAGCTGGCAGTGACCATGCCCGGCAACGATTGAGAATCCGAACCGATCGCCGATGCCAAAGGTTTTCCAGACTTCGTGTGCCGCCCGGCATGAAACGTATCCCGACTCATCCGCAAGCCATGCGAAGTCCGGATTGCCGAGAACGAGCAATGCACGCGGTGCTACCATCGCCATCATTTCATGATGGTCCATGGGTAGGCGAGCGACATTTCGACCAGAGAACTGGAACATATCTTCCATGAACCAGGCATGACTGGTCGACCCGAGAGTTTCAACTTTGCCCAACGTCTCCGAGACTCGCCACGCCGCAGCGCCACCACCACCGGGCTCTTGCGCGATGGTCAGCGCGATGCGTTCGTCAAACGCTCCGGCGAAGAGAGCCATCTTGCCGGCGAAGGAACAACCGGTCACCGCGATCCGCCGCAAGTCGATCGGAAGCTCATCCGCGACCAATTCCAAACCGTCGATGAGCCGACTGACTCCCCATGACCAAGCGCTGTAGGCACCCATGTGCGTCAACTCGGGGTAGAGCTTATTGATTGGCTCGCTCCCGCGCCGCTGAGTGTGCGACATCACTTGGCTAAAGTCGAACGCGATCATGGCGATGCTGCGGCCTGTGAAAATATCGGAAGGCAAGCTGCCGGAACCTCTCCCAATCCCAATCACTGCCGGGAAAGGCCCATCGCCAATCGGAAGAGCAATCGTTGATGTCAGCGTCAGAGATTCCGCGCCGACTGTCACATGCACGGTGAGTTTGCCGTTGTCAAAGCTGGCGGTAATCTTCTCCGGACGCGGTGGCTTCACACCGATTTCGTAGTGCTCGATCTCAGCTTTGATCTCGGCGCGACGGCGACTCCACTCATCGAACTTGGTGACGCGCCCGCTGCCGTCGGACCACAACAGCGGGTCGGTGAGGGGTTCGACGATTGGCAGATCGTCCAAGTCGAGAAGTACGGGCGGCGGAACATTCTCGCCGGTATTCTCGACCGAATAGACAAGTGGTTTCTGATCAATCGACGTTATCGAGTCGTCGGCCATGCTGATGCGAGGCAACCCGAAGACGATCGTGGCCATGACAATGGCGCTGCCGATCACGGTTCGTTGACCCTTCTTTTCACGTCCCACTATCATGTCGAGAATTTCATCGAGAGTTTTTGCAGATTAAGACCAGCGCACACGTTTACAGTTTGGCGAGTTCGTCCGGCGTCAACTCTCCGTTGTGGTCCTCGTCGAGGCGGTCGAAGACGGGGCCAGCGGCGTTTTCATCATTGGGCATTCGCTCGCGGACTTCCGCTTTTGTAATCACGCCGTCATGGTTTACATCAAGGCGCCGGAAGAGAGCGATGCCGCGATTTGCTCGGCCCGCACGATCACTCGCGATTGCCGGTTCGTCCGTGGCTTCGCCAAGCACCACGCCGGGCAAGTAGTACTCGATATAGCCGACTTGCATTTCATCGTAAGTTTGTGGCCCCCATCCGACACTTTTTGTTGGATCAGGATTGGCGGGGTTCTTGTCGCTGTTGTCGTACCAGGAAGTGAAGCGAATCGTATCACCGGAGTTCAGTTGCAACGGGTCCCGGTAGCGATAGAGCAATTGCCAATTGAAGTCGTAACGGGGAACATCCAACAGCGTTGTCGTTTCGCCGCCTCGAATGAGTTCGTAGCGGGCAGCTTGTCCTCGCAAGTGCATGTGGGGCAGAAACCCCAACACGCGTGCTTCCGAGGGGATTGGCAACTTCGCGACTTCGGAATGATTGTCGGCACCAGCAGGGATGTTGATTTTGTCATTAAAAATTCCGGTCACACGGACTTCGTGTTTCGGCGGTTCTTTGGCAAAGACCAAGCCGATGCTCGTCTGGTCCGTTGTCGCCATCCCATTGGGTGTGTAGTGCATCTGAAAACGCAGCTTGGCCTGCTTTGGTATTCGCTTCGCAAAGCCATCGGGATAGATCAGCGAACTATTGCCAGGAACGTAGATGCCCCAGAAGCCATCACGCTCGCTGTGTTCCTTTTCCTCGCTCTGGGCAAAGACAAGCACGTGATGCACGACGCCTCGGTTGCCCGGTTGGACTTCGATGGCTTGAACCCACTTGTCTTCCGTCAAGTCCGTTTGCACATCAACGTTTTTGTACGGCATCACTCCGGTAGCCTTGACGTGTTGTGGCTCGAAAAACTGAAAGACAACGTCGGGCGTTCCGATCTCCCAATCGCTCGCAAAGGTTGGTGTTAGAGGTGCGTCGTTCTCGTCGCCCGCGGCCATCGGCCCAGCGAGCCAATCCAACAAGTCTTGTTTTTCTTTCTCAACCAGCGAGCAGTCATTGGCCCAGGGAGACAATTCGTCGCTAGGGTTAGCCGCAAACCAGGGCGGCATCAAGCCTCGCTCGACCACTTGCTCGATCATCCCGGCATGCGCTTTCACGTCGTCAAGCGTTGTCAAAGAAAAGGGAGCGACTCCACCGTCGCGATGACACGCGGTGCAGTTCTGTTGCATGATTCTGGAAATGCGATTGTGATAGGTTAGGTCGCTGGCTTCACGACGTGACGATTGGGCCAACGTGCAACCGGGAGCGTCGGTGGCCGTGACCAGCGGGGATCGTCCCGCCTTCATCGCTGCCAACGCGTCCGCAAGATACCGGTTCCGAGGCGTTTCGACGGAATATCCGAATCCGTACTGGTCATCGATTGCACCGTGATAGACAGCCGTGCGAGTTCGATCCACGACGATCACGTCCGTCGTCGTCAGGGCACCGATACGAGCGGCAAATTCGCCACTCGGATCATGGCCATAGAAGACTCCGTCATCGAATCGCAAGGCCGCAGCGCGCATGTCATCCAGCTCGTCGGTAGCGATCGGATTGACGATCAACCAAGCCACATCGTCGCCGTATGATTTCGATAATTCCACCAGCGTCGGTAGGTACTTCTTGCTCAACGGGCAGCTCGTGCTGGTCATCGCGATCACCACGGCTTGGTGCTCGCTGGCAAGCTGACTGAGCCGGTGCGAATTCCCGGATAGATCGTCCAGGCTCGCATCGGGAATCAATCGGCCAACCCCGTGATCTCCACCCTTGAGCGGACGAGGTCCTTGGCGAACAGAAGCGACTTTCTGCTCGGGCAAGCCTGGCTGCTCAGCGGTCGCTGAGAATGAAGTTGCGACCGAGACCGTCATCGCGGCCAAAAGCACTGTGCGGATCAGCATCGTGTGTACATCTCCTATTCCTTGACTCGTTTCGCTCGCTATGGGACGCATGGTACTCTCTTTAACCCCAGCAGGCGTCGTGCGGCTCGTCTCTCCGTACAAAGCGGTACAAAGTGTGCCGATCCGTTGCCTACTTTTTGGTTTTTGAGAACCAACCCGTACCATTTCGAAGCACCCGCAGATGACACTTCTCTTGCATGTCAGTTTCCAGTTCGCCAGACCGTAACAAGGTCCGAGTTGACGCGGAAACTCATTGAGCTCGCCTCGCGTCATTGTGCGTCAGATACGGTCGGCGTAGGAATGCAAGGCTGATTGGGAAGCCTGCCAAATGCTTGCAAGCCAAAGGCAAGCATGTTTGTATCGTGACCAACGATCAGGCTGCCGGCTTGATCGACACGGAACTACTCAAGAGTAGGGGATGGGAAGTCAGCGAAGTGGCGGGCTCGTGCTTTTGCTGCAACTTCGTCGTTCACCGACGCGATGGACGAGTTTGAAACGCGTCATCGGCCCGATGTGCTCCTCGCTGAACCGGTCGGCCGTTGCACGCACCAGGATGGGCTTATCTCGAAAGAGTGCGGCTAGCAGATCTTCGGCCGTGCTGTGATAGGGATCGACACTATAAAAACAGCTGGGACAACAGTTCTACATCGACGCTAGAAGGCGAAAGGCGAACCAAGCAATCGCGGCGGCAACGGGAAGTGTGGTGATCCAGGCTAACAGGATTTGGCCGATGGATCTCCAGTGAGCTTGTCCCGTGATGCTGCCGATGCCAAACAAAGCGCCGCACGAAACGTGTGTCGTCGAAACGGGAAGCCCCCAGCGACTGGCGAACACAACCAAGACGGACGTAACGAGGTTCGCTGAGAATCCTTGACCCGCATTCATTTCTGTGATCCCGTGGCTCAGTTTCTCAGCTATTCGTCGAGCACCAAGTAGGCCACCGATCATCATAGCGAATCCGCACACGATCGTTGCCGACAACGAACCGAACGCGGGAACAATCAGCAACAAGGCGGCAATCTTGGGTGTGTCATTCAACCCACGAGCGAAACTAACCATACCGGCTGAAATGAAGTGCAGCGCATCGAGTGACCACCGAGCGTCGATACCCACCAACGAACCGGCGTACCGTTCGCGACAACTCACAGTTGTCCCCAACGAGATCGAAAGCTCTTCGGCACGTACCGCAACCAAACAGCAACTTCCAATGGGGATCACTTCGACCGTTTCGCGACCCGCGCAAAGGCAGGTCTCTTTGGTCACGCCGAGTGCTACTCTCATCCGCCGGAAACCTAGATACACAACGGAAGTGGCAATGATGGCGATCAGCGGGCTCAATAAGAGCGGGGCCATCAATGTTGTTGACAAAGTGCGCCAAGCGATTGAGTAGGAGGACGCTGCCGAGGCTCCGACCATTGCCCCAACCAATGCGTGTGTGGTCGAAATTGGAAACCCAAATCGGCTGGCAAGCATCACCGTCATGCCTGATGCCAGTGCCACCGCGACACCAAACTCATTTTGTGCGACAAGGTCATCCGCAACGATTCCTTTGCCGGAAAACCGAGCGAGCAGTTCGCGAGCGAGCCAGACGGCGGTAAGCGAACCTATACCCGTGGTGACCGTTGCCCAAACAAGCGCCCGTCGGTACGTCGTGGTTCCTGTTCCATAAAGCGTTGCCACGCCTTTGAAGTTGTCGTTTGCGCCGTTGGCAAACGCCAACAATGTCCCCGCGATGATTGCAAAGAAGACGATCACTGGCCGACCTCAGTTTTCAATACCGCCCCTTGGCAGCTCGATCCGCATCCGGCCGTGCAACCGAAGCAATGGCGTCCCGTCATGATCTTACGACCAGAAGGTAACTCCGCATCAAAGTCTGGAATGGTTCGCGGCATGCAGCCCGCTAATTCGATGTTAAGCATCTGGTTAAAGTCGCATTCGAACAATCGGCCTTGCCAATCAACGGACAACATCGAGCGACACATCACCCCCTCGACGGTCAGTGGATGAAAGTTGTCAATCAAGGTCTGCAAGTACTCTTCGAGTTTGCCTTGCTTCCATCGATCATCGAGAAAGCGGCTAATGGGCAAATTCGTGATGGTGTGCAGCTCGGAGAACTCGATATCATAACGCGACTTTAGCTCGCGACGATACGACGCTTCCCATTTGTCTTGCTGCGGCGGCAACGAGAGTCCGATTGGGTTGTCAACCAACGATAACTGGCGTCCCGATCCGGGCAAACCATAGGGTGCCCGACGTGTTCAACCGCCGACATTCCATTTCCGCAGACAGTCGAGAATGCCTTTGCTTCTCGGCGTCAGCTTCGTGCGGTTGAACTGATCGCCAACCTTGCGGATCGCTTCGGCTTGCGTCGGGTAGGGATGGATCGCGCTGGCAATCTTTCCCAGACCCAAACCGCCGACCATTGCGACGGTGATTTCGGAAATCATATCGCCTGCGTTCTCCGCAACAATCGTCGCACCAACAATCGTGCCAGTGCCCTTCTTGGTGTGAACTTTGACGAATCCCTCGTTCTGCCCCTCCAAGATCGCGCGATCGACATCCCTGAAATGTTGCACGTAGGTGTCGATTTCGATGCCTTCCTTTTTGGCATCATGCTCGTACAAGCCCACATGAGCGATCTCGGGCGACGTGTACGTTGCCCAAGGAATCACCAGGTCGCTCATCTTCTTCTTGCCGAATGGGCCGACGGCAAACAAGGCGTTTTGAATCACGATGCGAGCCATGAAATCGGCCGCGTGCGTGAATTGATACTTCGAGCAAATATCACCAGCGGCGTAGATGCGCGGGTTGGTGGTCTGCATGTTGTCGTTGACCTTCACACCCTTCTTGTCAAAGTCAACGCCGACGCCTTCCAGGTTCAAGTTTTCGACGTTGGGCGCGCGGCCGACGGCGACCAACAGCTGGTCGATGGGTTCGTCATAGCTCTTTCCATGCGATTCAACGGTGAGCCGAATTCCACCTTCGTTTCTAATGTGAAGATTCTGGCCACAGCAAAGCAGCCTGACGCCAGCGTCGGTGATTGCTTTGTGAACAATCTCAGCGGCGTCCCGATCTTCTCTGGCCAGGATTCCGTGCTCGGATTCGACCAAGAATACTTCAGAGCCAAATGCAGCGAATGACTGTGCCATCTCGACTCCGATCGGCCCCGCGCCAATGATGCCCAGTCGCTTTGGGAGTTCAGTCAAGGAGAACACCGATTCGTTGGTCAAGTAGTTGATGTCACTAAGTCCCTTGATCGGCGGTGCCGCGGCTCTGGCTCCGGTCGCGATCACAGCACGTTTGAACTTCAAAGCTGTTCCGTTGACGTCGATCGTTTCCGAGTCCACGAATCGCGATTGCCCAAAGTACACATCGACACCCAAATTGCTGAAGCGATCGGCCGAATCGTTGTCGCTGATTTTTGCACGGAGCTTTCGCATCCGCTCCATCACTCCAGCGAAATCAACTTGCACGCCTTCGGGAACATGAACCGAGAAGTCGCCAGCGTTCTTGACGATCGCAGCGACCCGCGCAGAACTGATGATCCCTTTCGAGGGAACGCAACCGACGTTTAGACAATCGCCTCCCATCAAGTCGCGTTCAATCAGAGCAACGCGAGCACCAAGTCCGGCCGCACCGGCTGCCGTTACAAGGCCGGCAGTTCCGGCACCGATGACGACCAAGTGATACGGCTTGCTAGGCGTTGGGTTTGTCCACCTTGGCGGATGCACATTCGCTTCGAGCTTTCGGTTGTGCTCGTCGTGAGGTTGCAGTTGTATGAGGTCACTCATGGTGCTGTGGTTACCTTTGCGCCTTCGCGTCGTTACGTGAGATTGATTTGGGTCGTGAGTACCTTAAGCAAAGGCACATAGCTCGCAAAGTTCACGGTGATACTCTTTCAAAGAGTGGACGAGGCTACGAGACCTTTTCACCAGTAGAACATGGAGACCTGTTGCCTCGTCAACTACGATCGACCTTCGAGTTCAGAGTTCCGCTTGAGGTACTTCATGGTAAAACGGACGATGAGTGGAAACACACCTAGCAGCACGAACGCGATCACAATTTGCGTCAACTGGCTCGGACTGAAAACAGCCCCAATGCCCTTATCTGCGAGCGTTTGCAAGTCCGGGACACTCGAACCGGCATAGACGAAGACCGCTGTTCCCGCCAACATTCCCAATTGGCTGACCCACCAAAACGTCGTCGTTCGGATCGGGGTCAAGCCCATCACCGCATTGATGACGAAGAACGGTACGGCTGGGATCAGTCGCATGGTGAACAGAAAGAACGGGCCATCTCTTTCCAATGACTGATTAAAACTTTCGAGCCGCTCGCCGAATCTGGCTTGGATGGAGTCGCGAAACAGGAAGCGGCTCAGCAAGAACGCCAGCGTTGCTCCAGCGGTTGACGCAAAGCTAACGAGAACAAAGCCGCGGAGCAGACCGAAATACCAACCGTAAACGAGGGTCAAGACGGCCGCGCCGGGGAGCGAAAGTCCCGTCACGACCACGTAAACAAGAAACGCGATTCCATCAACCATGATCGGGTGATCGGCTTGAAATTCGCGCAAACCAGCCTCCTGTTTGGCGAGATTTTTGAGGCTCAACAAGTCGCCGAACTGCGTGTAGGCAATCACCACGATTGCCGCCACAACCACGAAGACGACTGCCTTCTTGGCCATCCCCGACTTCGTCGCTTCACTCGTGACTTCAGATTCCGTTGCCATGATATTCTTTATTCCTAAATTTGCATTCGGCAGGTGTCTCAGCCATCCGGTGTGACTTAAGCCTGCGTTCAAGAAGATGACGCAGTTGTGTTAGATTCCTTACAGACTTTGCCCATCTTTGATGTCAGTTCGTCGTAGGTGTTCTTGAGTGCTCCGGTCGCTTGGTCGGGTGCGGGTAAGCCAGACACGCTGCATGAATGGCGGTACGCGTCGGACTGACCTTCGGGCTTCTACGGCTCTGGCAAGAGATTCAGACAAGTTTCATCGACTTCACTCGCCGAAGAAATGCTTTCTTACAGTCCATCGGAGAATATTCGCTCGCGCCGGACCAACTTGGATTAACACTGACTTGATTCGCTTAAATCAAACCGATGTTCGGTAGCGTTGCTTGTTCAGACCGCACTGTGGACGTCGCCAGTACCGTGGCGATCGAGATGGCAAGCCATGGAGATCGAAGTTTTGACATAAGAGATTGGTGGCGAGTTTCGACCTCGTTGGTTTCTGATCGTCGATTGGCTTTTACTGGTCCTGCGGGAAAAGAACGCGATATCGTTGCATCGCGTGATCATCAAAAAAGGTGGCTTCGAGCGTCTGGCCGGCAACGATTTGCAGAAAGCCTCCGCTGGGATTCGGCGATGTGTAGGGTTGTCGGATTAGGCCAGTCGGGTCCGATCCGTTTTTCGCGCCCGGCGGAACGCCCATTCGTGCGTTCTCGTCATTGAGGGCTCCACATGCAAACTCGTGGATACCCGACGGATGGATACTGTGGTACTGCCAGTGGCGATCACCGCAAATCAAAAACAGGTTGTTGATCTGGCTCTGCTTCACCCAATCAAAAAACTGATCGGCTTCATGCCGGAAGCCTTTCAAATTGGCGTGATTGTCTTTCTTTTTACCGTCATCGGGACCGACCATTGGTGTGGGACTGATGATTAGTTTCCACTTCGCATCGCTCGCGGCGAGTGTCTTCATCAGCCAATCCCGCTGGTCCTGGCCCCACATCGTTTTGTGGGGTCCATCCGGTGAGTCGTTAGCCGAACGATAATCGCGACCTTCGGTCAACCAGATTTGCAAATCTCGGCTGACGCGGATCGTACGATAGGATCGAGGCGATTCAGCTTCTGCGGGTGCAATCGGCAATTGCTCATGGAACATGCCGATGCCAGTCTTGGCCAGCGGCAGTTTGTTCGATTGCGGGTCGGAATCGTTAAAGCGATAATCGTGATCGTCTTTGGACCAGTATGCCGGAACACTTTGGAAGAAGTTGATCATCCGCGCAAAGCGAAACTGTTCATGCCAACAACGTCGCATTTCCTCGACGGTTTTGGCCACGCGGTATGGATTGTCGTAATAGACAATGTCACCCGTGCCGACGAAGAACTCCGGTTTTAGTTTCGCCATGGAGTCAAACGCCGGAAATCCAAGTCGCTTGTCTTCCACGGTCGCCGTTAGCGGCCCACCGGCGTTTCCCTCGCGGCCGCGCATGAACTTGACGTAGTTCATGCAACTGCCCACGATAAACTTGACCGGACGTGTCATCTCACTGCTTGGCAGGGTATGAAATGAACAAGTCGGACCGTAGCGGAGTTGTTGTTCGGAATCGCCAAACAGCGCTCGGTAGAAGTAGCGGGTATCTGGCTGCAAGTCCGTTAACTCAGCACGGATGATGAAGTCGCGTTCAGGTACCGCCGCTTGTGATGGCGTGCGTTGGGCGTCGCCAAACTCATCGCTGGTCGACCACTCAAATCGAGCCAAGCCGGCACTGCCCGGCAAGTCGCCGCGATCGTCGAGAGCATTGCCGCTGGTTAGTCGCGTTTGCAGCAACGCAGAAACACCACTCACTTCGCCCGCCATGGTGCCCTGACCCAATGCGATACTTCGATCGTGATTGGGATCTTCCGCATGGGTCACATTGGCAACAAGTGCCCCGAAAGCGAGCCACACCATGACAAGTTTCGCTGACGATCGATTCGAACGGCGGCAACAAAGAGAGGGAAGCTTGGGTGAATGTTGTGGCATCTTTTTCGTTGGGGCGATTGCGTTGGAGACCAGCAGCGACACTTCAATTCGTGCGGAACGTTTCGCTCTGAATCACGAGTTGTATCAGATCGCGAAGCCCGAGTGATTCCTTTTGCACCTGGTGGATGATCGTATCGACATCCGAGCGATCACCCACTTGCAACTCGCGGCCGAGGCCGTAAGTGAGAAGTTTTTCAGTCAGCGACCGAGTGAATTGCTCGTGGCGATCGATCAGGAGGTTGCGGAAGTCGGTGACGCCAACAAACGTTTCACCGGTGGGCAGGTTGCCGCTGGAATCGATTTCGTGGTCTTCGGAGTAGTTCTCACGCCATCCGCCGATGGCATCGAAGTTCTCCAGCGCGAATCCATAGGGATCGATCTTTTGATGGCACGAGGCGCAGGTAGCGTTCGCACGATGCATGGCGAGTTGTTCGCGTATCGTGGTGGCTCCACTGGCGTCGGGTTCGATCAAGGGAACATCTGGCGGTGGTGGCGGTGGCGAGTAACCGAGAATCTTTTCTTGCACGTAAACACCGCGTACGACCGGCGACGTGTCAACCCCATTCGCCGAGGCGGTCAGGAAGGAAGCTTGGGTAATCAAACCACCACGCTCACCTCTCGCTAGCGATACCTTTCGCAACTGCGAACCCGCTAGCGGCGGCAATCCATAACGGTCGGCCTGAAAGAGCTTGGGCAGGTCACGTGATGCCTTGCCCTCGAAGTAGAACGGCGACTTCTGTGCATAGCTCTTCGACGCGGGCTTCGGTCCAAACGCCGTCGCGCGCTGGATCGCTTCTTCGGAAGCCTCGAGGTAGTGATCGAGCAACATTCCCGAGGTCACCTGTGCCGCGCCATTATTGTCAAAGCCATCGGCACGAACTTCAGGCGGAAAATCAGCAGCGGGATTCCAACTGGCGATGTTCAATCGCAGCAGGTCGCCGATGGTGTGAGTGTATTCAAAGCTGTTGAGTCGGCGGAGCTCCGTATGCGCTCCCGTGCCTTTGAAACGCTGCGCCGCTTCAGCCATCGACGCGGTGATCGCATCGATGACCGCAAGCAATTCCGTCTTGTCCGGTTGCGGTTCATCCTCCGGCGGCATCGCACCCTGGTTGAGTTGATCGAGAACCTCTTGCCACAGCAACGCGTCATCCGGCGTATTGATTTCAGACGTCAGGCCATCAAATCGCCGATCACCGTTTTGGTCATCGGGTCCGTGACAGTCGATACAATATTGTTTTAGAAATTCCAATCGCAAAGGCGCAGCGGCGCAAAGATTGGGCAATGCCATAGGGAACCCAATCATCGCAATTATGGCCATGTAACGACAGACGCGATTTGAATCCATGTCAGCCTGAGTTCTTTTGTGGATGGTGCCTCGCATCTTTGCGTTTTTTCCTGAGATCGCACTTCTCATTGCGCGATCTCCATCGGTGAAAATGTTCCCGTGCTTCGTCCGAATCGTTCGCGTTCGACACCGAACCACTGAAGCACCGAGAGCCACAAATTCGATAGTTCCACTCGCTGATGCTCTTCCTCGGGGCAAACCAGATGGCCCCTGTGCTTGATTCCTCCACCGGCAAGCAGTACTGGTAGATCACGATTGGAGTGGTTCGATGCATTGCCCATGCCGCTGCCGATCACGACCAGCGTGCTGTCCATCAATCCCGCTTCTTTCAACTTGCCGAACAAGTGCGCGAACTGGTTCATCAAGTACTCTTCGACGACTTGCAATTGAGTCAGCAGGCCCTCTTGCTTGCTGTGGTGTGACAGTCCGTGATAGCTGCCGACGTCGAGGTCGTTGGTATGGAACCCGAGTGGGATTTCAAACGTCGCCACTCGTGTCGAATCCGTCTGCAATGCCAGCGTCATCAGATCCATGAAAAGCGGAATCTCCTCGATCTGCAAGCGCTCTTCGTCTTTGACCGTATCGATGGGTGACTTTGGCTTCGGCTTGTCTAGCCAGGCCTCAGACATCTGCAACCGACGCTCCACGTCGCGGACGGACGTTAGATACTGATCGAGCTTGCCGCGGTCCGCTGCATCGAGTTTACCGCCCAGCTGCTTGGCCGACTCACGCAATGCATCGAGCACGCTGGCCCGGTGCGAAAGTCGCTCACGCTCGATTGCCTTCCCCTGGGCGGTGGACTCGACGAACAACGCCTCAAAAAGCCTTGCGGGATTGTTCACCGGCGGAAGTCGCACGCCAGCCCGGTTCCAGCACATGTCCGTTCCCTCGCCCAAGCCAGCCGTGATCGATGAATACCGCGTCGATGCGCCGACGTGCTCTGCGGCCACCTGGTCGATCGAAATGTTTTTCTCTGGAAATCCCGCCGCTTCCTCTTTCTTCACGCCCGTTAGAAACGAGTGCACGGCGCCGTGTCCGCCTTTGGCGTCGTGATCGAGATGTGAGAAGAGGGTGAAGTCCGACCGATACTTCTGCAACGGCGTCAATGTCTGGCTAATCGCGTAGTCGTGCCCCTCCGCCGTCGGAAAGAATCCGCCAGGCCAGAACCCGAGGTGATTACCGATGCACACGAGACGTCTCGGACTGGTTCGTTGCGATCCAGCAGCCGATGCAACGCGTCCCTGCTGGCTCACCAGAAACGGCAACGCCAACGCGACTCCCGTCCCTTGAAGAAAGTTTCGACGGTCCATTTTTCGATTCAATGACATCTTTGTTTCCTGTGCTTGTGAACAATTTATTCTGTTTCCACGAGAACGCGAATCTGATCCAGATGCACGCTACAGTTGAGCTTCAGATGAAGTGTGTGGCGGTCATCTGAAAGAAAGATGCGATCTCGACCCGCTCCCGGAACTCTCACTATTCGCGGCGTCTCAATTCCTCTTCCCGGGAATTCATATTGCGATGCCTTCGCACCGAAGACCGCATCCGTTTGTGCAAGGCGGTCGGCATTCCAAATGACACCAGCGATTGGGCGGTTGAACGTAATCTCACCCGTCAAAATCTTCCCTTCTGAATTCTTGGTGGCGGGATTGAACTGCAACAGGTACGAGCGAACTGATGTTCCCGCGGCGATCGAGTGTCCAGCCGCGGTGTGCTCACGAAGGAGTTCGCCTGAATCGACGGAATCCACGCCGACTGGTTGATCAAAATGCAATCGCTCCGTCTCAGGAAAGACGACGATGTCATTGTCATCTTGATGTTCGGTTAGATCCCACGGCGGCCCAGGGCGAACGAACCGCAACGAACCCTCCGTCGATGAAACTCCCAACGCGACCGGCCACGCGCGCTCAAAAGCACTGGAGTCAAACTGCACATTGGCAAATCGTTCACCGACTCCACCTCCGCGAACCGCCTCACCTTCCAGCACGAGATCGGATCGAATCCCAGCGGGTCTGACTTCGACACTACCCTCAAAGACGCTGACTCAAGCTTCGCTGCATGGAATCGGCGATGTGTTGACACGATTCTCCTTCGCCATATCGAAGTCGCACGACGCTGGCTGACTGTGGACGCAAAACGTTCATGCACTCCCGCAGAGCTAAAAGATCGACCGCGGGCCCACCGTCTTCGGCGTCGGCCATCGCCTCACCGACACGTAGCCGTAGGGCATGGCCGTAGCCTTCAAGATTCCGCGACTCCCGCCGCTGCCGTTCCAGTTCAGTAAGAATAAAATGCTTGCAGATGACACAGAGCCAAACGCCGAAATCCCGTTCGCCCTGGTACTCGTTCAACTTTTCAAAGGCGCGAATGAACGTCAGTTGGACGACGTCCCGCACGGCATCGATGTCGGGTAACCGATGGGCAGCGTAACCAAGCAATATTCCTTGATACTGCCGGATCACCGCCTCATAAGCATCGAGGTCGCCTTCCCGAATCCGTCTTATCGTTTCTAGCTGCATTTGGCAATTTCCTCAGAATCGCTTTGATATCTTGAGTAGGGTCTGAATCTGTGTTTGTCACAGCTTCTTTCAATTTCTCTTCGTTTTTCTTTTGGTTTTGGGACGTGCGTCGTCCGTTTTGCCAAATAGATCCGGGCGGGAGATCACATCGATTCCCTCGCTCCATCCGCATTGAGTATGGGTCAGTCCAGGCTGGGGATTTTTGGGAGCTACGGCTCGACGTCCAATGATGGCACCGAGAGGTAAGAAAATCGAGTCGACGCCAAGTTCAGCTAGCGAGCATGAATACGAACCGGTCGCAGGGCGATGCATCACCAGCGGATTAGGTCACAGTGGCATTGGCCTTAATTGACCAACTGGACTTGATTGCTTCAGTCCCCGAGGGTCGCCCGCGGGTCGACAGTCTTTGATAGAAACTAGGGATTTGGATCGGACTCGACTTTAAAGAAGTGGCTTGGGGCAAGCGTGCCGTGTGGGAAGTCCGTTACGGAATCAATGGCGTGGGCGACAAGAACAGAGCCGCCCGCAATCTGCTCTTGCAGTACCGATTGATGCATGATTTCAGCAAGCGACTCGATCTGATTTTGCGTCACGCCGTGCGACTGTAGATCCGCTTGAACAGTCAGCTTGACCTCTTGCGCGCCGACGGCAAACTCACGGCCAAAGACGCGAGAAAGGCGATTCCGATGCGCCATCGTCGTTGATTGCCCGGTCTGATTGTCACGCTCATCTGACGGCTTTAACGACTGTTCGAATTCATAAACCGAGCCGCTTTGAATGGGGGATGTCGGCTTGGAGGGCTTTCAGTTTTTCGCCCGTGGGAACCTCCATGGTCGGTTCGCCTTCGAGGTAGCCCAGCGAAGCCAAGAATTCATCGGCGGCGATCGTGGTGCGTTCCATCCATGGTGATCGGTTGAAGAATCCGTGTTGCTCGCCTTCGGCGGTGTACTTGTCGGCTCGGCAGCCGATCTGCTTGGCCTTGGTCCACCAGAGGTCACCCAAGGCTATCAGTCGGTCGTTGGTGCCAAACATGACGATCGACGGCGCGGTGTCGGGTTGGACGTGAAGGATCGGGGAGATCTTTTCAGCAATCTCTTCATTGCCGTTGATGCGATCGACGAGACCTCCGTGCATGAAGGAGAGGACGGGATTATATAGGACCATGGCCTGGGGATTGGTCGAGATCGACAGGTCGGCGCCCTCGGTCTCGACGCTCTCAGGGATGATCTCGCAGGCCGCAAGGTGGCCTCCAGCTGAACCGCCCGCAGTGATCAGTTTCTGGGGATCGATTCCGAGCTCGGCGGCGTTGGCTCGCACCCACCTGACGGCGCTACGGGCATCCTCGACACACTTGTCGGGCGTCACGCCGTCTTTGCTCTTAATCCGGTAGTCGGCGCGGGCGCAGACCAAGCCGCGGCTGGCGAAGTACTCGGCTGGGCGTCATGAACACGCATGATTCATGACATCTTCAAACGGCTTCGGTTGCGGGCCCCGTCGTAACCAAACTCGCTTCATTGCGAAAGATTTTGAGCGATACGACTCAGGCCGCTTCATCTTTGCAACTCGTCCGACGTCAGTCGTTCGTCTTTATTGGCATCGCGGTTTTTGAACAGCTTCGTCAGCGCGGGCACGTTTCGGTTCTCTGGGTCGCCGATGAATTCTTCGAGGGTGACGAAGCCGTCTTTGTTTTGATCGCGCCGTTCGAAAAACTTCGTTGCGTCTTTCTGCGTTCCCTTTGCTGTGCTCATCGCATTCCGTTTGGCGCGGAGCGTTTTGCGTTCGGCTTCGCTGAGCGTCCCCCTGTCGGCGGGATCTGTGTCCGCCGACTTCGTCGGTGGTTCAGGAGTGATCGCTGGCCCGCCGGGTGATACGACGGCTGCGGGATACGGTGTGGCGACTGGGTGGTCGTATGGAATCAGGTAGCGTGGATCCGGCTGGACGTCAGCGGGAGCGCCGCCCAGAGAGCTGATCATGTTCCTGCCTCGTCCATCTGGATGGTATCGTGCTGCCGCCGGCAGCGTGGCGACCCATCCATCGAGCTTCCTGCCCATTTCAGCGGCGCGCCCTGGTTGCTGATAGGCAAGATTCGTCAGTTCCGCCGGATCATTGGCAATGTTGAATAGGACTGTGGTATCGTCTTTTCGCCACAGTTTCCAGTCACCCATGCGCATCGCCTGGCCCGTATAGAAATCCCAGTACATTGGCTGACTGCGGGAAATTTCCGCAACCGCACCGGTCAGACGCGGCATCAGATCAACACCGTCGAATTCCGGCGGAATCTCGCCACCGCCTAACGCAACCGTTGTCGCCGTAAAATCGAGAGTCGTGACCATTTCGTTGATCAACTGCCCTGGAAGAATCTTGCCTTTCCAATAGGCGAACATTGGCACGCGAATGCCACCTTCATGCAGCCAGCCTTTTACACCGCGCATGGGTACGTTATTGGATCCATTCCAGCTGCCGATGTCGCTGTTGTGGGTTTGCTTCCCCGGCGCTCCGTTGTCACCTGCGAACAGGATCAGCGTGTTTTCCTCCAAGCCATGCTTGCGCAGGGTCCGAACCAGGCTGCCGACGGCATCGTCCATCGCTTTCAGCAGCGCCAGACCCTGACGCCGGACATCGTCCTGCTCTTCGTTGTAGTGGGGGTAATTCTGTTTGGGAAAATTCGTGTAATACGGATCGGTTTTCGCGATCATTGGTACATGCGGACCAAAGATCGGGAAATACAGAAAGAACGGCTTGCTCTTGTTACGCGTAACGAAAGCCTCAGCGAACTTACCCTGCAGGATGACGCGGTTCTGAAGCTCTTTGGGCCACGTTGACTTCTTCTGATGTGGGACAAGATTACCCTCCAGATCAAGATTGGTACTGCCCGCTGTCATCGCACCTACCCAGTACTCGTCAAAGCCGCGGCCGCGAGGATCGAATGTCTTCTTCTGATCGTCATCCGGACCGCAATGCCATTTGCCCGAGAACCCGGTCACGTAGCCCAGCGTCTTCATGCGATCCGCAATGGTGAGAAGCGGCTTGCCGGCCATATCCGTGTCGGCGGGATACACTCTCGGCAGGTTCCCCTCGCCATCACCGAGATCCACATTGTTGTCCGTGAAGCCAAACTCGTTCTGAATGCGACCCGTCATCAAGCCACAGCGTGACGGGCGACACTGTGGCGCCGTACTGTAACCGGCTCTCATCAGGGTGCCGCCTTTGGCGAGGGCATCCATATTCGGCGTATCGACATTGCCGTCGATGCCGTGAATGCCGAGGTCCGTGTAACCATGATCATCCGAATAGATGATGATGACATTGGGTTTGTCAGCAGCGGCAGTGTGCGTCAGGCAAGACAGCGCGAAGCAAAAACCCAGCTTAAATGGCGTGGTCATGTATTTCATTGTTTTTCTTTCGTGGTAACTCAATGTCGTGCGCATTGTCTTTCAATCGCAGCGTGAGGGACTCGTCGCTTCGTCCACTCCAGGGCCTCGATCTTTCGTCTATTCCCCGAATGATTCCCCAAGTCGGATCCGCCGGACTTTGACCCAGCCGCCTTGCTCGGGATTGATGCTGGGTCGGAACATGAGATAGCTCATGGGCCCGTTATAGCTGGCCACCTCAGAAAGATTCACCTTATAAGTGCGGAACTTGCCATCACCCACGACATCGAACTTAACATGGTTCTCCGGCTTCATCTCTGGGTTGTGGCCTTGGGTGTCGTGGGAACTCCAAGCAACCACTGCCTTCGTCTGGCTGGTCTTGAAGGCCGCTTCGAGGTGGAGCACCGGAGCCTCATTTGCCTGCCATAGAGTCGGGGGGCTGATCGCTGCCATGCCCTGCTTCGAGAGGTCCAATTCGATGAAGCCCTTGATCGGCCAGCCGGCATCCACGCCCTTGCCGTCTGCAGCTTGGTAGCGCCAATGCTGTCGGTCCTGGTCGAATTTCCAATCCGGTAGCGTTGCTCCCTTGCCGCGTTTGACGGAGTAGTCACGAATCTCATCCAGGCTACCGAGGATGAGCGCGTAATGATATTCGTAGGTGATGTCGTGATCGAGGATTTCAGTGTGCAGAGGTGCAATGTAGCCCGTCGGTGAATCGTGAGTGCCGCCCTTTCCTTCCTGGCCCGCGAAGCCACCGATAAAGAGTTTGCTGTCCAGACTGTAAATACCCAGACCCCAGTCCTTGTCGTCAACCAAGGCCGCCCAATTTTCGGTCGCCAGCCAATATGCCCATGGGAATCCCCCACCCCGTTTCTTTGGGATCTGAACCACCTTGTCTCCAGCAAAGGGTTTGTCTCCGCGATAGGTCATCAGGCGGTAGTATTCACCGTTGGTGTAGAGCGCGGGCAGCTCCTGATGCCGACCGGTATACTGGGTCTTGTCGGAGCGCGCGTTATTGAGTCGACAGCGAACTTGGACCGCATTGCCCTGCAGCTCAATGAAGGCCTCGTAGGTGCATTCGCCGGGAACGTTATTGAGCGGCCACTGCATGGGAATACACTTCACGTAGATGCTGGTCTCCGTCTTCTTAAAGTCGGTGAGTTTCGAGCCATTGCCGTGATCGTCACCCGCTTGAATGGGATTCCAGCCGATGTGCTTCCAATGCTCCTTCGGCTTCTGTCCCTGCTCGTGATAAGGCACGGGGCCGGCGAAGAAGGACATCTGCACCTGCCGACCCCAGTCGTGATTGTTGATGACGTTGTGGTCGCTGCCCGACTTCGATAGGTAAGTGATGGCACCTCCAAGATCAGGACTCACCCCCAACTTGATGGTTCCGTTATCGATGAATTCCAACTTGGCGGCATCGAACTTGGGCTCGGCTTCAGCCGCCTGCACGAGCAAGGCCGTCAACGCAATGGCCCATAATACGGGGCGAGATTCGGGCAATCGAATGCGAGTCCGCGTCATGAGCATCTCCGGAAACCTTGGGTTTGTACCTATCGGGCCTTGCGTTTGCGCCAGGGAAGATTTTCGGTGACGCCATCAGGATAATGATGAGTGGTAAGGCACCTGGATTGTTCGGCACAGGCAGCTATTCCGCCAGCGTCGCAGTCTTTCCACTCGTAAGTTTCTCCGAGGGGATTGGCAACTTCGCGACTTCGAGATGATTGTTGGCACCAGCAGGGATATTGATTTTGTCATTAAAAATCCCGGTCACGCGGACTTCGTGTTTCGGCGGTTCTTTGGCAAAGACCAAGCCGTTCTTAGTCTGGTCCGTTGTCGCCGTTCCGTTGAGTTTGTAGTGCATTTGAAAACGCAGCTTGGCCTGCTTCGGTAGGTCGCTGGCTTCACGACGTGACGAATGGGCCAATGTGCAACCGGGAGCTGCGGTGGCCGTAACCAGCGGCGATCGTCCCGCCTTCATCGCTGCCAACGCGTCCGCAAGGCACCGGATAGATTGGTCAAGCTCGCATCGGGAATCAATCGGCCAACCCCGTACGCACTACGAGCACTTGAATTCAGTACTGGAGAATCTGGTCAGTCCGTCAGCTCGACGCCGAGAGTTGCCAACTCGTTGAATCGATTGATGGATTTCTTGGCCGACCAAGCGATGCCACGCAACAGCAGGATGCGGAACAGCGGGTCGTCGAACGTCCATGAGTAATGGCCGAGAATCGAAACAAAGACGCGACCGGGCTGCTTCGCGTCGGTCACGGTCGGTTCGATCGTCCAAAACAGCGGACGCGATTGATCATCCTCGATGCCTTCGGCGATGACCTGCAACTTCGAGGGATCGCCCTGCAATTGCCAATAGCTCTCGTCGTAAAAGTGGACCGTGTCGAAGTTGCGGCCGATCGTATGGTCCTTGCCGGAATCGATGCCTAGCGAAGCGAACGACAGGTCGAGC
>JBBSJZ010000023.1:0-22865 GCA_038256795.1 Pirellulales bacterium
AGCCGCCACCCGGTAAGATCACGATCGCGCGACCATCGGGCTTGTCGGCAAGGAATACATCGAGCGACGGCTGAGTGATGTTCTCGATCCGCGTGATGTTGTCTTTTTTTGCCGCAGCAACCTGTTTCGCGGCGCCTGGATTTCGCGTCGTTTCACCAGGCGCGAGCTCAGCCCACAACGAAATCGATTTCGTTGCTGGCTCGTCAGCAAAACTGGGTGAATGGGCGGCGGTGATAGCGATCGTCAACACAAGCGAGGTGATGACGGATTGTCGAAAAGGGCAGTGGAACATTGATTCACCGGGGCTAGAGCATGGGTCGGCTCCATATTCTACCGCAAGCCGTCCGATCGGACATTGATTGCTGAATCGAAACGAGACAGTGATCAGCGCTGAAACAACGAACTGAGCTGCGGTGATCCTTTCGAGTGGCACTCGCTGCTCGGTTGCTCTCGCTTGTGATCGTTCGTGGTGATGACCGTGGTTTGTGTTGAGTGAGCTACCTGTAGGCCGGGGCACTCCACCACGAACATCCGGCCGTGATTGGTTTGAACTGTGACCGCTAACGTTTTCATTTCCGCCAGCACAATTGATCCCTGCGTGTGAGTCAAGCAATTCATCATCATGACGATCAACGATTCGTGGTCAGAATGAGTAATGAGAGATCAAGACTGAATTGCAAACACCGTTCCTTCAGCAGGCAAGTTGCATTGAAACGGCCCGGTGGTTAGCATCCGAATCCAGCTTCACGCACTGTCATTTTCAGGCATCATTCAGGGTTGACGCTAGTCGATTGAGTTTCCCGCCGAAGGATGAGCGTGCAGCGGGAGATGGACGAGAAACTTGCTTCAGTTTTCTGGAAAGTTCAACAACGCAACAGCGCGGCATTCATGGGTGTCGCCGACTCGATGCAGTCGTCGGGCCTGATTTAGCTTCCATTCCCGTTATCCGGTGATCGTGATGAACTGCTTCCGCCTGATCCAGTTTTCGACCGTTATCCTGCTCTTCGGGACGGCACTTGCTGCAGAGCCGACGGACGTGATGCCGAGCGAGCCGCTGAAATTGATCAGCAGCCAGTCGCTGTTTGTCTCTGGCACCCATGACACGCACACCTTTCGCATCCCCGCCGTCGCAACGGCGACCAACGGCGATTTGATCGCTGCCTGCGATGCTCGGCGGACGGGATCGGGTGACTTGATTCCACAGCGGACCATCGACATCGTTTTTCGCCGAAGCAGCGATAATGGCAAGACCTGGACACCGCTGGAGATTTTGGACCAGTCCGACGATGGAGGCTGCAGCGACCCGTCGTTGCTGGTCGACGAAGTCACGGGTGACATTTTCTGTTTTTACAATTTCATGATCGATGATCCATCGAGCCGGGAATTTCGCTTCTACGTGCAGAAGAGTTCGGACCATGGTAAGAGCTGGGGACCGCCCGAGGATTTCACCAGCCAAATCGCTGGACCCGAACTCACCCATGCATTCAAGTTCATCACGTCCGGCCGAGGCATCCAGACCCGCGATGGAACGCTGATTCATAATTACGTGCGCGTCGGTGAAGGGGTGACCTTGTTCGCGAGCCGAGATCATGGCAGGACCTGGGCTGTGCTCAGCGATGTGACACCGGGGGACGAATCAAAGGTGGTGCAATTGTCCGACGGGTCGCTGATGGTCAATTCACGGATCTCGCCGGGCAAGCGGTTCGTGCATCGGTCGGCTGACGGTGGCAAGTCATGGCGAAGCGAAGCGGACTTGGGTCTTCCCGACCCGCGTTGTAATGCCTGCATCATTCAGTACGCGGCCAAGCGTGACGGCAATTCGAAAGATCGACTGTTGTTCTGCAACGCCGCTTCCAACCGAGCACGCCAGAATCTTACCGTCCGAATCAGCGATGATGACGGCGTGAGTTGGAGTGCGGGAAAGGTGATCGACAGCGGGCCGTCCGGCTACTCCGAAATTACCATATTGAAGGATGGCAGCCTCGGCGTCCTATATGAATCGGGCATCCAAGAAATTCGCTTCGTCCGCTTCTCGCTCGATGCTCTGTCCGGTGTCCACGGCTAACGCACTCCGGCTGATATCTCAATTTGTCCCTCAAAAGCACGTGCGAGAAAAGACTTTGACCAACGAAGCCGACCCAGCTCCCTACGACTCGGTCACGCCGCAGGCAGGTCGTGTATTTCCTCGTAAGCCTCCGCTCATTGTGGATCGTATTTGCGTACGTCGTCATCCTGATGGTCTGGGATAGCAAACCTGGCTCGCCGATGTTGGTGTCGCCAAAGGCGACGACATCGCGGTCACGAAGCGAATGAAACTCGGAGATGACGGCATCTTGGAATTGATACTTGTTGCCGGCGTCTCGGGTCAGGACGTGCAACACGATCACTTCGAGAGGGCGTGGGGTTGCGAGTCTGACGTGCAACCATCGGCCGGCTTCGTGCCGCGGAATTCGGAGAGGCCCACGACGTCAGGCTGCCACGATGCAGTCTGTTGTGCGATTCGCTCGGCACGGGTTCCGCCGCCCTGCAGGATGTTCCATGAGAGAAACATCATTGGTTGATCTCGCCAATGGAAAGTCGTCGGGCTGTCTCGCTGTTTCGGATCTGTTCAAGAGCCCAGTCGCACGTCGCTAAGAACTTAGCCAACGACTCAGGTGCAACTAGCAATTCAAGTGCGAATGTCGGGCGACGACTTTACGCGTCGTCAGGAATGATCACACCGGGAATGTCGCAGGGTCGCCGAGCGAGCTCTTGTCGCATCGGTAGATCAGCGAACGGCCGAATGGACATGTACTGGAACTGCAATTCGACCTTGCCGTAGGTCCATAGGGCAAAGACAAAGTTCTTGCCGATGTCGTTGTCGTCGACGGGATACAGCGAACCATTGTGTTTCCCCTGGCCTCACCAGATTCGCAGCATTTGATTCTGGGCCCACGCGTAGCATCGGCGGGCGGCTTCCTATTCAACCGGCCCCCGACGCTCGAGCAGCTTGACGAAGAATGACGTTTCGTCCCACTGCATGCCGCCGCCCTGACCGCCGGATGACTTCTTTTGCCGAACTGTTTCGGACTGACCAATCACGCGCGGAACGTGCGCCTTCACACCCGTGCCAACGAACCGCTTGACATCGATCGCAATCACCTCCGCTGGGTCGATTGGTTCGTTCAAGTAATACCCATTCCAGTGGTTATGGACCACAGCGCAATCCACTTCGCCGGCTTCGATGTCGGCCAGCAGCCGTTTCATCGCCGGCCGTTCCAAATTGCCGCCCGAGAAACCGCCGTCGTCGTTGGGACGAGCGATCCTGCGTTGGAAACGCGACAAAGAACGATCGTCAGAAATCTCGGGAATCGGCTCAGACTCTCTATCCGAATGGCTTGAGTTTAGTCCGGTTTCCTCGCCCTTTGTGACTGGTCAAAACGACGAGGCGACGGGCCTCGAAGAGACCAGTTCTGAGTCCGAGACGAATTTAAACAACCATGTACGAGGAGCAACAAACAAAGATCGCGGCATTGATCGTCGAAGCGATCTGGCGACACGCGAACAAGCGAGTCGAGCAACAGGCGATCGCGACGAAAGAGTCGGCCACGCCACCAATCGACGCAGCGATGCGCAGCGTCAAGAAGGCCGACGATGAGTCCTGATACGAAAGTCAAGCTGGCAGAGTCGTCCGAGCTATCCATCGGCCAGCTTGCAGCCAGGGACCGAAAGCTGTTTGGCGAGAAATGCCGCGCGAGAACGACGCTATGTCTAAAGTTAGCGAGGCCCCGCCGATACCGATTGCGGCACCTAAATTGGGAATTGATTCTGAGCTCCAATATTTGGTACGAAAAATGCACTAGGGGAGGCCAATCGGTGGCTGGTCCGTCCAGGAGCTAACCCGGTCTGCAATACCACCTACTCATGCAGATCATGTGATGATGACACACGGATTTAATTATGATTGGTTCACTGATTGGATGGGTGATTGTTGGTTTGGTGGCAGGATTTCTGGCTCGGATGCTCCATCCAGGAAATGATTCAATGGGGATTCTATCCACGATCATCCTAGGAGTTCTAGGATCTCTGCTGGGCGGCGCCGTCGCGTACATGTTGAAGCTGGGTACGTCGCCATATGAGCCAGGAGGCTGGATACTGGCGACGATCGGGGCAATTGTGCTTCTCGTTTTCGGCTGGTTTGGCACAAAACGACGACCTGTCTAGCTTACTCCCATGCGCATCGATTTATTGGCAGTTGCGTTGTTGCACCAAGGTCGCTCCAGGCCGCGTAAGGGCCACACCGCAATCGCCATTTTCATTGATTCGATTCGGTTGGCTTCTTCTGCAATCGGGTCGTGCTCGATAGTGTGAGACGGGCAGACATGTACCATGCCGGGAAACTGACCTTTCAACCTTAAAACGTTACTCATGAATCAAGTCAACGTTGGTAGCCGCATTGTCTACCAAGTCCAAGCCCCCACCACATTCCTGTTTAATATTTCGGTCGCTCGAAACGACCATCAGTAGATCCTTGAAGAATCGTTCGTCGTCGAACCATTTTACAAGATCGAGGAATGTGCGATTAGCCCCTTGGGCAATCGACCGGTTCGGCTTTCTGTGCAGCCGGGTGAACTGACCGTCAACTACAACGCGGCCGTCAACCTGAATGTCGAACAAGCGGATGCCACTGATGTGACGGAGACGCCGTATGAGCAGCTACCCGCAGACGTTCTCACTTACCTCAATCCAAGTCGGTATTGCGAGTCTGACGAGCTTGTGGAATTTGCGATGAACCTTTTTGGTACGCTGTTGCCAGGCTATTCGCGAGTCACTGCAATCTGCAACTGGACCTTTAACGAATTGTCGTACACCTCTGGCAGCACCGGCCCCACGACAACAGCGTGCGATGTGCTCCGGCTGAAGAACGGCGTTTGCCGAGACTTTACCCATGTCGCGATCAGCCTCTGCCGAGCGTTGGGTATTCCTGCTCGCTACATCGCCGGTTATGCGGTGAATTTGAATCCACCGGATTTCCACGGTTTCTTTGAAGCCTACCTGGGTGGTCGTTGGTACTTGTTTGATGCCACGCGTCTCGCTCCGGTGGGCGGCTTCGTCCGCATCGGTACTGGTCGTGACGCCGCAGATGTCGCATTCAGCGCGATCCGTGGCATTGCCCAGAGCACTGGAATGACAGTATGGGCCAACGCACAGCAGCATGCCGACCAGCTACTCGACCCGAACAACGTCCAAGTTGCAGTTAGCTCAGCGTGATCTTGATTGAGCCATGCGAAAGGGAATTTACTCATTTGATTTGGAGCCGTGCTCTAGAAGTGACCCCGAAGTGCTGCTCGCTAGGAAGCCTGAATCTGGAAGTAGTCGTAGCCGTGATCACAGACGATCTCGATGATTTTGCAGAAATGCTTGCAGCGACTCTCGCCTGGAGTGCGAGTTGATGTTGGGTGTAACCGGCCGAGCGATACATTCTTCGTCCACACTGCCAGAGTGAACGAGACGCTGTAGTTTGTTCTGATTCCGTAGATTGCCAGTGCTTACTGTTGATGCACTCAGTTGAAATCATTCCAACGTCCACCCGCATTAACGCACCGCAAGAAATGCCATGTGTGGTGCACCCACGGCACTCCATCTCATGCCGCTTCGCTCCATGCGATTTTTAATCTCATGCCGACAGGCGCCTTCAACGAAGCCCGTGGCGATGGGATAGCCCTTGGAAAGGTACTCGTCGTACTTCATCTTGTCAGCGTTGAGTTCTAAAAGCGAGCAGATCCACTCGATGCTACGCGACGGCTTTTCATCCAATTTCTTTTGTAACTGACGCTACAGGATCTGGCTCCGCAGTCCGAGAGCCAAGATCAAAGGGCACCCGCGATCGGTGCTGTGCCAGGGTTCCTGCTGGGATTCATTTGCCAGGTGTGTTTCAACGGCTAAGTCGATTCCGCCAGCGATGACCACCAATCGAGGTAGGGCGTGTTCTTGATGAGGTGGCGGTTGTAATTGGTATCGTCGTCCCACCACGTCGGACCACGTTCGCCGAGGGCGACCTTGGCGGCGTCGACTCGCCGGCGTGCGGCCGCTAGGGCATTGTCGTCGCTGGCGCGCTTGGCCGATCCCACTTCGCGACGGGCAGTCATCAATTCGTGGACCAAGGAATGCCGCGTGGCTTTGTCGAGAGCCGGGTTGGCGCAACGCCACAAACGTTCTTTGTGAACGAAGTAGCGGCCGTCGGGCGTGGTGGGGTATTTCACCGATGAATCGTCCGCGATTGGTCCAGGCGATTCGCGAAATGCCGGGGCGACGTGATGCCATGATGTAGATCGCGTCGATCACGCCAGGCACCAATCCGATCAGAGTGAACACGACGCTGATCTAAATATGACGGTCAATGCCGAACTGCATCGCGACGATTGCCGGTGGCAACAGAAACACAAGTAGCAAAAGGATGAAGTTCCTGGGTTGATCCTGGGCTTGGGTTACGCGTTCAACGCTGACTGACATTCATCGACGCACCGTTGGCAAGCCTTCGCACACGCTTTGCATTCGGGATGATCGTGCTTTTGACATTCGGCCATGCATTTGCGGCAGCTTTCAACGCAAACCTTCATGATTGCTTTGGACATGGGACCGCCGCGAGCATCGCTGGCAGCACAGGCACGACAAACGTCCGCACAATCCATGCAAATTTGAATGCACGCCATCATGTCGGCCTTATTATCGGCCATCGCTTTCAAGCACGCTTGAACGCAGTTCTCGCAGTGAGCAACGCAGTCCGAACAAGTCAGAGCACAATCCAAATCCAACCCTTCTGCACCGGCATGCTTCGTGTCGTGCTCAGCAGCTCTGGCGGTGGCTGCGGTCATCAAGACGGCTGATGAGGTTGCCATCGCAGCGATTAGGTTTCGACGATTCATATTGAAATCCTGGAAGTGAGGTAATGAGGTGGGCTAGGGGCAGTTGCAAACCGCATGCCTAAAAAACTTCCCCACCGGCACACGCAACGCGTCTTTACGGTGCAACTCGTTTGCAACATCGCCGGCGAGCCGGAATCCGCAGTCGCAGCCCGGCAGCGGGCGCGTCGGAGATCTCAATATGTCCTGCAAACTCTTTGCCGGCATGATCGCCCCATCGAACACGGTCATGTACGGGCTGTCGCACTTAAATACCTACGCTTTCGCCCATATTTTCTGGAGCGAAACTCGTCTCTACACGGCGTTGCTGATGGGGGCGACGATGGTAATGATCATGCTCGGGTTCATGTCGGGCGAGTATATGGACAAAAAAGCTAACATCGGAATCTTTTCCACCAGCATCATGGTCTTTCTCAGAACACTCTGGTTGGTTCGCAGCCAAGCAGCCGTGCAAGACGTGTGATGGATCAAGGCCATGATCCCACCACTCGATCGCGATTCTGACCAGCGAACGAGCCGAGATTAGCGACCCTTGAGTCCGGAAGCTTGCCGACGATATCATCGAGGCACAAAAGAAGGTGATTGCCCAGATGAAGCGACTCATCGAGCATGTGTTGTAAAGTTCCTGAGTCAACCAGTTCAATCGGCTTCATTGATTTCCAATTGACTTGATCGATGGTCTTCATGCGAGGCTGGGTGATGTCGGGCAAGATCGCTAGCTCCGTGGCGTCGCCGACTTCGTCACGGCGGAGTCATCTCGTCGAACTGAATCGCTAATGCCATCAGCCGCGATACTTGCGGGACTTTGCCGCGACGTTTGACGGGTTCGGTCGTATCGGTGTCGGCCGCTGGTCGGATCGTTCGGCGACTGCGGGCGGCGAGCTTGATGTCGACTTTACGTTTGACGGTCGTCATGCGCTGGGTTGCTCCGTTTCGATGGACGAGGATGCGGAAAGGGCTTTGATGTCCGCTGCAGGACTGGGCAAGCTGATCGGCAACGTGCCGAGTGCCGGTGCGATCTTGGACCGATTTCTATCGAACGCCGAAGTGATCGAAATCACCGGTGCCAGCTGCAGGCTGCGAGGGCGGAATACCGCCACTCACGAAGCCGAGCCGCGAGACCGGTGACGGTCTCACTGAACAACCGCGTTTCACCCTCGACCGGCTCATCCAGCCCCAGTCGTTTGCACCCAGCCCGGGCCGCAACAGCGTCACGAACCTGAGTTTGAGTCTGCACCACATGCGACGTCTCACGCCTCCGCTACGTTTAAAATGGATGATGGTGGCTACGCAGCCACCGTCATCTATACGTAGCGAGTTTTGAGCGATTATTTAGCCAGGCGAGGGTTACCAATCCTCGGCAATTTGGTGGCGTTTGGCTTCGCTTGTGACTGGACGAGCCGTGATCAGCATGTGATTGTGAGGGAGCTTGCGCAGTGGCGACCAAGCGAATCGCTCCGTAAGACGACCTGTCACATTTCCGGTTGTAGCTCACCGCTGACTTCTGTCGCACCGAAATCAGCCAAGAACAACAAGCCCGGCAGCAATAGACCGCTGACCGGGCTTTTCTTTCGTCCATTCCACAAACACATAGGAGTCCAGTTCATGTCACCGTCTGATCGAATGCGTGAATTGGTCCTGGCGACGCAATTGAACCGCTTCTAGTACTTGGCGTAGCTTTTGGGTGTGCCGTGCTTGCCGAGATGGAAGTTGTCGAAGTGACCTCTGCCGTGTGAATGCCCTCCTCTCATCAAGTGTTGTCCGATGTTTTCAGCTGGAAAAGTCACCAAATTAGCGAGCAAAGTCCTTTGGGAACGCCCTTGTAAACCTACTCATTTAGGGGCGTCGATTGTGGTATTACTGATCAAAAACCAGACTGAAATGGGCGATTATCGGGTAGTGAATTATCGGTGATCGATGGCATCTAACTCGAACAATACAGCTGCGTGGTCCGACAGTTTCACTCCGTTTGCTTGTCCCCATTCGTGCCGAACGTTTGTCACACGCGGCTCCATCTCCGTCGTCGCGAAAACCTAATCGATGCGGAATCCCGACTTGCCGTTCCAGCGCCAAGTGAATTCTCCTGTATCAGGGTTCCTAAGCCGCCAAACGTCCAACCAGCCGGATTCGCGAAACCTCGCGAAATCGAAACCCGCAATACCACGAATCCACACGTACAAAGCAGCGTCACCAAAAGTGCGGGAGACCCTTCAAAAGGGGCCAGCGCATCCTTTGCGGCGCAGTAACGGTCGAGCATTCCGATGTGCCTGGCCTCACCTAACGATTGAATCGACTCCGTGTTGATAGGCTGCCGCTCAACCGACGATAAAGAACAGTTTCAGCGTCGCGATGGATCCGTCGGCCGTGGTGTATTCGAAGCGGTAATCTTCGATGAATTTGGTCACCACATCATCGTACGCGAAGATGGATCGAATGTCCTTCGAGTCACCACTCACCGCGTCCAATTGCTTTGCCGCGATTCCCAGCAATCCACCGAGTAGAACCGTCTGGCTTGTCACCGTATTCGTGAAGAACCCTTCAATCGAGAAGTGTTCTCCGGTGGCCAGGCCAAAGCTCACCGTCTGACCCAACACAAAGTCGCCGGTGATCCCGGTGTAATCGAGGTAATGGTTGAGTGTCGTTCCGCCGCTGTTGAATGAGGCTTCGGTGTCGGTCCCCGTGAATGTGAACCATTGAGACGAGTTGTTGGAGTTCCCAGCCACTGCGGACATGCCAATTCGGAATGTCGCTCCCACTGGTACGCCCTTCAAGCCCGGGTTGTAGGTGGCGGTTTGGTGGGCCAGTAGGTCCCCTTCGGAATCGGTCCCGACTTCATTTCCGGCTGCGTCGAGATAGACGTAGTAGACACGTCCGACAAAGCCCGCACTTCCCATGTGCACGACGATTTTCCCGACCCCGGTGCCGATGGCCGTGTTTCCACTCAGAATCGGTGTCGCGGTGGGACTCAGTCCTGCCATACCGAGGCCGGTTTGATCGGGTTTTCGAACCGACAGTCCGTATGTAAATTTCGAGGCTGAGTTATTGAAGGTTTGAGCAACGATGGTCACCTGCACATCGGCAGCGAGTGGATTCGTGCCGGACCTGACTTCAACGTCGTCGCTCCGCTTGTCGCCGTCGGTGTTTCCTTTCGCGGGGTCGGTTCCGGCAAGGAACTCTTCGCCATCGACTAGCGAATCAAAGTCGGCGTCGGCCACCAGCGGATTGCTGAACACCTGGTACGGAGTTTCATCGACGACGCGCACGACCCAGCGATCGAGTTCGATGTCGACCAGTTCCGCCTCCGACCCATCGGAACGCTTGTCGTTGTCAGTATCCGCGTCGAGCGGGTTGGTCTTGATGTAGCCCAGGTCCTTTCCGCCGACGTTGTGCCCCAGAGTGAAGCCCAAGTACTCAATACGATCCTCGATACCGTCATGGTCGCTGTCCGCCGACGATGGATCGGTGCCTAGAAAGAATTCTTCGTAATCGGTCAGCCCATCGCCGTCGGAGTCCACGGCGTCGGTTCGTGACGTCTTGTGTGATTCCGCAGGAAGGCGAATCGCCGTTACCGGACTGGTGAGTTGCAGGGAGCCGGCTGGCGTTCCAGCCGCGGCGTCACTCGCTGCGACATAGAAGCTATACCGCACGATGGTCGGGTCGGGTTGATCGACGAGTTTACCAAGGAAATAATTGTCGCCGGCGACCAAGCCACCTCCGCTCACCTGGATGCGGGTGAATGGTGAAACGTTCGGGTCATTCGCAACCAGGAATCTGACCGCATCCGCTGCAACGTCAGTCGAACTGGGCGCGACAGAATTGAATTCCCTAGCGAGTTGGATGTCCGTGATCGGGCTCGTTAGCTTGCTGGCGCCCTTGGACGTTCCTCCGGCCGCATCGGTCGCCGCGAGGTAGAGGCTGTATCGCACGCTGTTTGGATCGGGCTGGTCAACGAGCCTGCCGAGGTAATAGGGATTGTTGGCGGCCAAGCCGCCGCCCGTCACCTGGACGAGGGTGAACCTTGGGACATTGGGATCGCTCGCTCCGACGAACTTGACGGCATTCGTGAAGATGTCCGTCGACGTGGGCGTGACATGTTGATCGTAGCCAGGTGCATACGTGCCTTGCACGTAGGGCATGGTACTCACCTCGAAAGCAAAGACCGTCCAGCCAAGGGTTTCCACTTGGTCGGGCAGGCCATCACCATCCTCGTCGGTGTCCGCACCGTTGGTGGGGTCAAGCCCCAGCAATCTCTCGAGACCGTCCGAGAAAGTGTCGCTGTCGGTGAAGGGATTGGTCGGGTTGGTGTTGACCCAGAACGACTTGCCTCCGGTGATCGGCGTAATTTTGAAGCCGATGATTTCCGTGCCGTCGTTGATGCCATCGCTGTCGGTATCTTTCCGGCTCGGATCGAGGACGTAGTCGAGCTCGCCGCTCTGGGTTGCAAGTTGGAAGATCTCGAAACGATCGCGGAGACCGTTGGCGGGAGCGTCGAATTCGTCGATCACTCCGTCCCCGTTGGTGTCCGAGCGTTTGTCCTCCCAGCCAGCGGGCGCGGCGAAGAAGTCCGAACCGCTGTACTCAAGCCGATCCTCGATTCCGTCCCCATCACTATCCACGCCGGGCTTCGGGGCATCGAAGTTGGAGTCGGCACGGTTCGGGGAGGAATAGACTTGGTAGGTGCGCTGTGGCGTGTTGACGGTCCAGCCGACGAGGGCTTCGAAGCGATCATCCAGGCCGTCGCCATCCGTATCGCGGCCCTTTGCGGTCGGGCTGAAGATGCCTGCGGTGACGTCACCGGTGAGCGGGACAAGCCCCGTTTTGACGGCGCTGCCGGCAGTAGCGTTTAGAGCCGAGTTGTAGAAACTATAGGCGCCCTCGCCAAGATTACGAATGAAGTAGTTGACGCCGGCGACGAGGCCGCCGCTGTCCGTGGTCAACTGGACCATGGTGCCGGTTGGGAAGCTGCGATCCGCGGTTCTGAGGATGCCGGCCGTGATATCTCGCGACAGGTTGATACGACCTGCGGTGCTTGCGCTAGCTGCGGAGGCATTGGCGGCCGAGTCGTAGAAAGCATAGGTGGGTCCAGAGAGATTGCGGACGAAATAGCTTGTACCGGCCGTCAGGCCGCCGCCGGTCGTCGTCACTTGGACGCTGGCACCCGTGAAAAATTCGGGGTCGGTACCGAAGCTGACCGACTCGTTCGTCGCAAAGTCCGTGGAGACGGGCATGGCCGCGAAGGAGACCGACATCACTCCGGCCGTGGTGTCCGTCGCGATCGGCTTGGCCGCGGTAAAGACGCCAGCTCTGATCTTGTCAGTTAGCAAGAAGCGTCCGGTGGGACCACCCGCGGAGGCAGTGTTGGCCGAAGTATAGAAACTGTAAGAACCTCCGCCGAGGTTGCGGATGAAGTAGTTGACGCCGGCGGTCAGGCCACTCCCGGTCGCGGTCACGCGGACAATGGCGCCCGTGACAAAACCGGGGTCGGTGCTGAAGGAAACCGACATGTCGGTTTTGAAATCAGTGATGCCGGGGATCTCGGCACCGAACGGCAGAGCACTGTCGCTCGTGCGCAGGAAGAATTCGACGTCGGCCGATAACTGGTCTTTGTCCAGGTCTTGAACGAAGTTGAGGCTAACCGGTGAGTCCGTCTTGAGGATCAAATCGTTCACATCCGTCGCTTGGTCGATACCCAGCGGTGTCAGGATCTCCCAGTACTTCTGGTTGATCGCGTCATTGGAGATGCCACGAATGCGATAGATTTTCTCACGCGCGGGATAGCTAATCCCACCAATGACCTCGGCAGGCGCGACGAAAGTGGAGTAACTACTGAGGATCTCCGTGTCCGAAAGGCTGCCGGTGGGAGTGGTGGCCTCTTGGTAGCGTTTCAGCCCAGCGGCCGCGAGCGCCTCGAATAAAGTGATGCCCACTTCCTTGCCATCGGCATCGTAAATGGCTCTTCGATCGTTCCCGTCGACGATGCCGTCGAAGTTGGTATCGATGACTTGGCCAGCACTGGTGGCAACGCGGAAAATTTCCGTTTCGTCGCCGGGCTGCAGTTCGTCGAACGCCTCGCCACCCAACAGGGCTCGCAAGCTGCTCGCGCCGCCGTAGTCAACGACGAGTCGCGAGGTTCTCTCGACAATTTCTTGACTGGTGAAGGCGAAGTTGCGACCGGTCTCGTCAATGATATCGTAGTTCGAGATGCGGAAAATTAGTCCGCTGGAGTTGGCCATCAAGCTCTCGACGAGTCTCGGGACGATCGAGTCGTTGGAGAAGATGAAGGGGCCTTTTTGAGGTGAAAGTGGGCCCAGCGTGAAGCCTTCGTCGGGCTCACTGTCGGGCAGTAGCGTTGCCACCGGCGTCAGCTTGCTGTGGTCCTGAGGATCCTGGATGAAGGCGGTCACCTGCAGATTCTGGACGCGGTACGCGAGTGAGCTAAGGTTCCGCAAATCAATAGCAACCTGCATGACGGCGCCTTGGACAACGCGTTCGACAGTGAAGCCTCGCGTTACCTCCCGGTCGGTACTCAGGGAGCTCTCATAGGCCTGCTCGGCCGCCGTCGTCGATTCCGAACTCTGACTAAAGCTGTAGCCGACCGAACCGCCGGCGCGAATGTATGGCCCGGCATTGATCTTTGTGGATCCATCGCCAAGCCCCACCTCGAGGTGCGCTTCGACGTTCACGGTATCCGAACGCGCGAAGGTCTGGCTGGCACTCCTGGTGAGTGTGGACGTGACCGATTTAGTTTCGAGGTCACGACGTTGCTGGTCGCTGGTTTCGGTGAACTGCACATCGAGCTGCAGATTGACCTCGCCAACGGTGATCTCGGGGCGGGGCAGGTCGGAGACTCGCGGGTTGCGGTTGGCGAAGATCTCATAGTCGTCCGTCATCTGGTCGCCGTCACTGTCGGCCAGGTACGGCGAGGTTTTGAAGAAGGAGAACTCCAGGAAATCGTCGAGCGAGTCGCCGTCGCTATCTTGATTGGTCGGATCGGTGTAGATCTCGTTGAACTCCGCCCAGTCATTCAACTGATCGCCGTCGGTGTCAACCGAACGGGGGTCAGTTCCAATGTTCAACTCCTGAGCATCCCACAGGGCATCGCCGTCGGTGTCCGGGTCGTTGGGATCGCTGGTCACTTCGCGTGTGAACGTGCTGCCATCGAGGCGGGTGACGGTCACCGTCCAGCCACGCACTTCGACATTGTCGGACAATCCGTCACCGTCGGTATCGACAATCTGCGCGCCGCTGGGCGGTGTTCCCGGGAATAATGCTGTGGTGGGGTCGATGCGTTGTTGACCCGCAATTACCGCCGCGGCCAAAGCACTGCCGGACTGGTCGGTCACGTTGACGGCCGTGATCGAGTACGTCAACTCATTCTGCGAGCCCGTCGTCAGCACCACGGATCGATGATCGCTGGAGTAGAAAGCCGCACCCAGAATTGGCACGTATCCCACTTCGGGATTGATGCTCTGCTGGACGATGAAATAGTGTGCCGGATTCAGCGCGTTGTCATCCATCGGCTCGCTGAACGCGACCAGTACGGAGGTATTCCCCAACGAAGCCGCACCCACCATGCGCGGAGGGCCGTCAACGGGGACCGAATTGCCACCCGAATTTCCGGGGCCGGGGAATGTGTTGATCGCGACCGATGTCGGGATGGTTGTCGTGTTACCGCTGAGATCAGTCGCGCCGATCGACACGACGGTATAAGTCTCACTGCGTGACTGAGGACCAGTGGTCAATTGGACCAAACGACGCTCGGTGCCGATAAACTGCGCACTGTAAATCGGCAGTGGCGCGCCCGTCGAGTCGTGGATGACATACAGCGATGGCTGCAAGGCATCGTCGGACAGTGGCACGTTGAAAACGACTTGCAGCGTGGTCGGATCGGTCGAGGTGATACCAACCAATGCCGCCGACTGGCCGATTCCTTGGAATTGCTGCTGAACAATCGCCAGCGGTGAACCCGTCGAGTCAGCAAGTGCACTGGTCGTTGAGATCTGGTAACGCGAGTCTGATTGATACGGCGTCGTGAGCGAAACAACCGTCCGCTGGTCACCGACAAACGTCGCCGTATTGATTGCTAGACTACCAATCACGTTGCCGAGAATATCCACTTGTTCGATTTTGTAACTGGATGGTGCCAAGGCACTGTCACCGACTGGGCCGCTGAATACAAGCACGAGATGGGTCGCGTCGGCGGGTGTCGCCTTACTTAACGTTGGAGCCGGGTTGCCTTGGAAATCGCCCGCCGAGCCCGGCGAATTCACCGCCGTTCCGCCCAAGTCAGTCGCTGCGATTGAGGCAATGGTGTAGGTTCCCGCCACTTGCGATCCGGTGGTCAATTCGACCAAACGTCGATCGGTGCCGACGAATTGCACGTTGTTGACCGGCAATGTCATGCCCGACAAGTTGTTGATGACGTACGACGCTGGCGTTAGCACATCGTCGGACATCGGCACATTGAAAGTGACCAGCATCGAAGTTGGGCCGGTCGAGGTGACATTGGTCACCTTCGGCAGGCTACCAATGCCCTGAAATTCGACGGCCGCGATTGCTAGCGGCGATCCGGTCACGTCCGATAGTCCGTCGGTCGTCGTGATTCTGAAGCGAGCGATCGATTGATGTGGAGTCGTCAGCGAGACGACCGTTCGCTGGCTACCGACAAAAACGGCTTCGCTGATGGGAAGAATTGACACAACGTTGCCTTGAGAGTCGAGCTTCTCCAGCTTGTAGCTCGAAGGCGATAAGCTGCTGTCGCTGACCGGACTGCCGAAGGTCAGAAAGACGTGCGTGCTGTCACTCGGAATCGCTGCAATCAGAGACGGGGCGGGGACGCCTTGAAAAATCCCGGCCGTACCGGGAGGTGCTACTAAATTCCCATTGAAGTCGGAAGCAATGATCGATTGAATCGTGTAGATCCCGGTCGTTTGCGGACCAGTCTCCAGGTGAACCAGTCGACGCTCCGTGCCAACGAACTGTGCATCCGTGACGGGTAACGCTACTCCCAACGAATTCTTGATGACGTAAGAGGATGGTGTCAACGCATCGTCAGACATCGGCTGACTGTAATTCAGCAAAATCGAATTGGGTCCATCGGGCGTTGCAGCGTTCAGCTTTGTCCGGCCAGAAATGCCCTGAAAGTTAGCAACGGTCGTTTGCAGTTGATCGTTCTGAAGATCGGTAACGGAGGAGACAGTGACCCTGTACGGTTTAGCCGCTTGAACCTGGGTTGTTAGGATGACAACCATCCCCAGCGGGCCATCAAACTTAGCATCGGTGACCAACAAAGACTGGCCGTCGACATCGTTGATGTGATAGTTTTGGGGCGCCAGGGCGTTGTCCGCGATTGGCTCGTTGAACACGATCACCACGCGAGTTGGTGAAGTCGCAGCCGCGCTGACGATGGCACCTTTTGGATTGCCGGTAATCTTACGTCCTTCAAAGAACACGGTCTGGCCGAGGCGGTCAGCAACGTTCTGAATATTGACGGTGTAGGATGAGGATGTCTGTGGCGATGTTTGCAGTTGCACCACACTTTCGCCTTCACCGAAGTAAGCGCCGAGAACTTCGATCGCTTGGCCATTTTCATTGGTGATGTTGTAGTTCGACGGGTCGATTGCGCTCGCACCCATCGGCCGGTCGAAGCTGGCCAAGATGGTTGTCCCGTCAACGGGAACCACATCGATCAAGCGAGGATTCGTCGGGCCAGCCGAAGCTTTGCCCAGGCTGATGTCATTGATCACACTGAGCGCATCCACGGCGGTGACAAATCCGTCTTCATTGGTATCGTAGTACGCATCGGGACGCGTGCCCTGGGCCAACGTGGGTAATGGCAAGCCCCCCTGGGTAGCCAGTTTGTTGATGACCATCAACGCATCGATGGCGCTAACCCGAAAGTCGTCATTGACATCGTTCGCGATAAATTGATTGTGCCAGTCGCTGGCCAGCAAGAAGCGTTGCTCCAACTGCTCCAAGAGTCGTTGGCGCGTCAAGGATCTTCGCCGGCGGTCGTTCGCGACGTTTCGCACTGAGCTACGCTTGGAGACAGACTTGAGCCAAGATTTAATGGACACGGTGTTACCTTTGATTTCGGATAAAATGGGAGCACGCCGCCTGGCCATTCTGCTGATTGAACTTGCCAATACTTGTTTCATGCCCGTTGGGACGGATGTTGCGACAGCATCGCCGATTTATTTTGCCATTTCGGACTGTCGTTGACGGAATTGTTGACAGCGTAGCCTCGAGTGCATCAAAATGAGGCCCCCAACGAGAGCAGTCTTAACCGGGCGCGATCTCAACCATGTTGTGCCAACAACGGCAGGGAAAATCTTGAACAATGACCCCGTCTCAGTTTGGATTGACCAACTTCGAAACGCCGACGACGCCGACGACGCAGCGGCACAGAAGTTGTGGAATCACTTTGTCGTTCGACTCAATGAATTGAGCCGCAAGAAATTGAGGTTCGAGACTCGACGTGTGTACGACGAAGAGGACGCCACACTGAGCGCCTTCAACAGCGTTTTGGTCGGCATCGGTGCAGGCCGGTTTCCGGACTTAGGCGATCGCGGCAGTATGTGGCGGCTTTTAGTGGTGATCGCCTCCCGCAAGTTGGCGCACCGAAAACGCTATGATCGCCAGCTCCGTCGCGATGTGCGGCGAAACGCCTGCGAGCTAATTTCCTATCGACCGGCCAGTGACGCGGCATCGTTTGGGATGGCTGGAATCGAGTCACCCGAACCCACGGCCGAATTCACTGCCCAGTTCGAAGAGAGTTACAATCTACTGTTTGATGGGCTTGGCGATCCAGCGCTGCAGCAGGTGGTCACGTTGCGGATGGACGGTCATACCGACTCCGAAATTGCCGCAAAGCTGAATTGTTCGCGACGAACGGTGCAGCGCCGACTCGAAGTCGTGCGGCGACAATGGGAAGCGTTGGGAACTCTGAATTGACGGATCAAGATCGCTTTGCCGGCATCCCTGATCAACATCTTCAAGACATTCACATGATCTGTGAAACGTTCGAGAAGTCTCTCGGGACAGAGGCAGAGGCATCGATCGAGGAAAGTCTCGCCACCTCTGCCGACGAGATACGAGATACTCTATTTCGGGAACTTCTCGCCATCGAACTGGAGCGATGCATGCCGTGCGATGAACACAGCGTTTCCTCCTACTTGATACGATTTCCAGACCGTGCCGTTGACGTCGAGCAAGTATGGCGAGAAATGTCAGTCAACTTGGCCGAACAGAAAAACGATACGGTTCAGCGGCTCTCTCACGATTTCATTGAAGATCGAAATCCCGAACACCGTTATCGTCTCGATGGCGAGATCGCTCGCGGTGGCATGGGCATGATCATCAAGGGTCGTGACAATGAACTGGGACGCGATCTAGCAATCAAGGTCTTGCTCGATTCGCACAGGGACAACACCGCAATCGTCCGGCGGTTCGTCGATGAAGCACGCATTTGCGGTCAATTGCAGCACCCGGGAATTGCTCCGGTCTACGAAATGGGACATTTTGCGGATCAACGACCGTATTTCACGATGAAGTTAGTCCAGGGCGAGACGTTATCGAAACTGATCGCCGAGCGTGATGATTCCGCTGTAGGTCGTGGAAAAATGATCGGCATCTTCGCTCAAATTTGCGAGACGATGGCCTACGCTCACTCTCGCGGAGTCATTCATCGCGACTTGAAACCCGCCAATGTAATGGTCGGAGCGTTTGGTCAAGTGCAGGTGATGGACTGGGGCCTCGCCAAGGTATTTACTGCCGCTGGTTTGACGGATGAGAAGGGTGCCGTTGTGCAACCTCACGCGTCAACCACCACCGCGATGACCCAGGACTCGACTAGGCCCGATGTTGCCATCGCCCGAGGGACGCAAACTCAATGGGGTAGCGTGATGGGCACGCCAGCGTACATGCCACCTGAACAGGCACTCGGTGATGTCGAAAGCTTGGACGAACGGGCCGATGTGTTTAGCTTGGGCGCGATCTTGTGCGAAATCTTGACTGGCAAACCACCCTATGCGACCGATAACGGGACCAACCCATATGACCTGGCTCGGCAAGGTCAGCTGGATGAATGCATCGAGCGATTAGCAGATTGTGGCGCTGATCCTGTTTTGATCTCGCTCACCGTCCAGTGCCTGCAATTGAAAACTCACGATCGCCCTCGTGATGCAAGTGCTTTGGCCAGCCTTGTGACTCAATATTTGGAGTCCGTCGAATCGAGGCTGCGAACGGCGGAACTCGAACGGACAGCCCAGGCGGCCCGCGCCGATGCCCAGGCGGCGCTGGCGGAGGCGGAAGGACGTCGGGCCGAATCCGAAAGCCGACGGGCCGTCGCTGAGGCCCAGCGACTCGAACTCGAACAACGATCCGCCCGCAAACTGCAAAAGATGCTTGCCTTGACGGCTGCCGTGGCATTGATTGCGGCCATTGCTTTTGTCGCCGTCATTGTCGCCAACAAACAGCTCATCCAGGTAGCCGAAGTGGCCCGTCGGGAAGAGAGTTCGGCTCGATACTTTGCAAAGCAAGCGGCCGCCCAAGCGATCGAAGCACAACAAAACGCCGCACTGGCAGAAGTGGAGTCACGATCGGCTCGAACGGCAGAACAGGCTGCCAGAAAACTCGCCAACGCCGAGACGGCTGCGAAGTTGCTCGCTGAGCAGGAAAGGCGACGCGCCGAGGTGGCGACCGAACGAGCAGAAGAAGAAGTGAAACGTTCGGAGTGGCTCGTGTATGTGACTAAATTGATGCTCGCAAAAGCTGACTTCGAAAATGGCAATGGAATGTTGGCGCGTCACTACCTAAATGCGAGCCAGCCTAACCTGCGTGGCTGGGAGTATCGCTACCTCGCGACACGAATCATCAACAAGCGAACGCTGCGGGGGCACAGCAATGCTGTCACCAGCGCCGCGTTTCGATTTGATGGAAAAGCGATTGCCACCGGCAGCATGGATGGCACTGCAAAGTTGTGGGACGCCGCAACCGGCCGTGTTCTGGTCGCTTTCCCAGCGTCCGCGGGACCGGTCAAAAGCGTGGCGATCAGCCCCGATGGAAGTCACATCGTCACCGCCAGCGAACGTGACACAGCAACGGTCTGGGATGCACAGACGGGTCAGGTGGTCCTAACGATCAATCACCGTATCGATCTTGTGAAAACGATGGCGATCAGCCCGGATGGCGAAAGCGTCGCCATTGGAGGCGGTGTTGCTTACCAGCCGAGTGATGTGACGCTTTGGAACGTTAAAACTGGCAAGCGACAAATCATCCTCAAGGGACATCAAGACCACGTCGCCAGCTTGGCATTCAGCGCCGATGGAAAACAAATCCTTACCGCCAGCGTTAACGACGCACGGGTCTGGGACCTGTCCGCTAGCCGGGAGGTTCTGCGGGTACGTCATGGCGACATTTTGGGATCGATCTGGAGCGTCGCATTCAGCCCGGATGGACGGTTGATCGCAACCGGCGGCGAGGACGGGAAAGCGAAGCTGTGGGACGCCGAGTCGGGTCACGAAGTTCACTTATTGAAGGGGCATCGCAGTGGAGTAGCCAGCCTCGCCTTCAGCCCCGATGGAGGTCGCATTGCGACGGGCAGCTGGGATCGCACGCTGAAGATTTGGGACGTCGAGCAAGGCGATGAAACGCTTGCATTGAAAGGGCACACCGATCGGGTACTCAGTGTTGCGTTTAGCGCCGATGGCAAACAACTCATGAGTGGCAGCAGCGATCATACGGCCAAGGTGTGGGATGCCCAGCGAGGTCAAGAGATCATCGCCGTCCAACACGGACCGGTGGGCGCGGTGTGGAGCATCACCTTCAGTCCCGACAGTCGACGGATCGTCACCGGCAGCGATGTGTGGAGTGACCATACGGTAAGAATTTGGGACGTCGAAACAGGGCGGGGAGTCGCCGCCTGCAAAGGACACGAAGCCGACGTTCTCAGTGTGACGATGAGCCCCGACGGCCAGCGTCTCCTAACCGCCAGCTTGGACAACACGGTCCGCTTATGGGACGCCACGACTGGACGGCAACTTCGTGTCATTGCAGGACATACATTTCCAGTGTCGTACAGCCCCGACGGCGCCACGTTCGTCACGGGCTGCAACGACAACAGCCTGCGACTGCTGAACTCCGATACGATGCAGGAAGTTGTTTCTCTGCGCGGACACTCCGGCATGATAAAAAGTGTCGCATTCAGTCCCGACGGACAACGGCTGGTCAGTGGCGGTGACGACTCGACTGCAAAAGTGTGGAACGTCGAAACCGGTGACAATCTGTTCGATCTCCAGGGACACCATGGCCGCGTAACCGGTGTGGCGTTCAGTCCAAATGGCAAAGACATCGTCACCGCTGGGGAAGACATGACGGCCCGGGTGTGGAACGCAGACACCGGTCGACAGCTGCAGGTGCTGCGAGGACACACGGCGGCTTTACGCGCAGTGGCATATAGCCCCGATGGACAACGCGTTATCACAGCAAGCGACGATCGATCGACGCGGATCTGGGAACCCCAAAGAGGGTTGGAGGTTTTGTCGCTCAACGGACACTCAACTGAAGTGCTGTGCCTAGCAGTCAGCCCCGATGGGAAACGCATTGCAACGGGAACTGCGAACCCAGACAATATGACCAGGCTGTGGTACGCGGCAAGCGATCCCGAAAAGGACCTTTGGCCGTTGCCCGAGACCCAAGTGTCCAAATCACGAACGACGACACCTTAGGCAATCATACTAACACTGCGTCTTGATGGTTTGCCTTCGGTTGCTGACTTTCCGCCCAGTCAGAAACAATTGCAGCGTCATCACGCCACAAAACCTGAAGCCAATGTTTTGAATAACTCGGCCTTAATCTAGCTTCGCTTGATTCAGGCCGAGTGGACGCTCCGAGTTCAATGGCTGCGTTGATTCCCACACGCGATTGCCAGATCAACCGGTTCTCGGGGAACCGACTCTGGAGCCTTCGTTGGTCCCTGCCTCAGCGACTCCAAAGTCTTCAGCCGGTTCAGTACATTCACACCTACCAGTTCGCAGCTGATCGCATGCCTGAAGATTTTGCAGACATTGCTGGTCTGGGTGTTCGCGTACCTGCGATTGTTTCCGGAAGCAATAAATAGGTCCCGCAGCTCCCTCAAACGTCTCGGCCCGAACTCGGTGGCCGGTCAATCGCCGTATTCGTCCTCGAGGGTGGCACAGAGATTCTTCTACCGTGAGTGGTGATTACTACCGGGTGGGTATTTCTCATCGAGGTGTTCTCGGAACTCCGCCGTCACGCACCGGACAGTGAGGAGTGCATCGGCAAGTTGCACCTCTTCGACTTGAGGGGCCTTCTCGCCATTAGCGTTGTACTCGGCCAGCAGGGCATAGTACTTGGCCTTGGAGGCAGGGGAGTCTTACTCTCTCAGGTAAAAATCCACGTTAACAAGCGTTACGCGGACTTGGCCGGAAATGTGGTGACGATAAGCCGGTGAATCACTCTTCGTTCTTGAAATGCTTGACTCTCCTGTTTTTGATTCCGGGTAAGCAATACCCAGGATCGATTATCAGGTGAGTCACAGAATCTCAAAGACGAGTTTGTCGAATCCGTTTCGACCGGGAAAACACGGGGTGAACTGAGGTTGAATCAATGGGCGATACAGAACTCGAATCTGTGACCTCTGCCGTGTGAAAGCAGCGCTCTAACCAACTGAGCTAATCGCCCGAACTTGTTTCGTCCGGCAAAACACGGCGTTTTTTCAAAGTTTTGCCGTGGTTCTGTCTTGCCGTTTTTCGGGCTGACACCCGATTTGACACCTGCTAGCCAGGATTGTTATCATTGCGGGTGTCAGTTTTGACGCCAAGCGATAAACGCCGGGTGTCAAAATACCAAAAGTGACACCCGCACGGTCTAGGTACGGGTGTCGCGTGTTCGCCAAGCTCTTACCCAAGGCAACCACGATGGCTAAGTCTACATCGGCAGCCA
>JBBSJZ010000024.1:0-22709 GCA_038256795.1 Pirellulales bacterium
AAACGACGTGGAATGACGTTGCCGCTGTTAGTCGGTGGCGCGACGACCAGTGCCAAGCATACCGCAGTCCGAATCGCACCGGCCTATGACTCGCCCGTGGTGCATGTGCTCGATGCCAGTCGCAGTGTCGGTGTCGTCGAGAAATTGCTCAACAAGGAAACTCGTGCAGCCTTTGTCGCAAGCAACGTCGCCGCTCAAGCCGAACTGGCCGCATCGTTCCAAGCTCGCAATCAAAAGTTGGCATCCTACAAAAGCGCCTGCGAGCATAAGTTCCAAACCGATTGGAAGAACGTTCAAATCGACATGCCCTCATTCATTGGAACGCGGGTCCTTGACGATGTATCACTGAGTGATGTTCGCGATTACATCGATTGGTCACCCTACTTCATGACTTGGGAATTGAAGGGCAAGTACCCCAAGATTTTTAAAGACCCCGTGGTCGGCGAAGTCGCTCAGGAAGTGTATGAGAAGGCGAACCAGATGCTCGATCATGTCATCACCCACAAGTTGATTCAAGCCAAGGCGGTCTACGGTTTCTGGCCTGCCGCGGCGGACGGTGACGACGTGATCGTTTACAGCGATGAAGCTCGTAACTCTGAAAGGACGCGGTTCCATTTCTTACGTCAACAATGGGAACGTCAGGGCCAGAAGGACTATCGCTGTTTGGCCGATTACATCGCACCGACGGGCAGTGGACGCGAGGACTACATCGGCGGCTTCGTCGTCACGGCTGGCATTGGCGCCGAGACGTTGGCGAACCAGTTCAAGAAAGAACTCGACGACGAGAGTGCGATCATCGTGCAAGCGATCGCTGACCGGTGTGCTGAGGCTCTGGCCGAGTTCCTGCACGAGCAAGCTCGCCGCGACTGGGGCTTTGGCGTGAAAGAAGGATTGTCCAAGGACGAATTGATCGATGAAAAGTACCGCGGCATCCGGCCGGCCGCGGGTTACCCCGCGTGTCCCGACCACACCGAAAAAACGACGCTGTTCGAGTTGCTCGATGCGACCAAGAACACGGGCGTCGAGTTAACGACGAGTTTCGCGATGATGCCCGGCGCGAGTGTCAGCGGTCTGTACTTTGGGCATCCCGATTCACGTTACTTCACCGTCGATCGGATCACCAAGCAGCAGACCGAGGCTTACGCCAAACGCAAGGGCTGGCCACTCACGGAAGTCGAACGTTGGCTTGCCCCCAACCTCGCTTATGATCCCGACGCATGATCCGCTGGGTTATTTTCCATGCGGTACGTTAACGCCACGGGCACGAAAATCACGGCCATCGCAGCGAACAGATAGCTGCGAGGCCAGTTTTGAGCATTGATGAAACTGTTGAGCACTTGATACAGCACGCCGGACATCACGATCGCAAAGAAGTTGGCTTGGTTCATCACCGCGATCATCCGCCCTTTGAGATCTTCCGGCGGCCGATCTTGCAGGAATACCTGGATCGGAATCGCGAAGAACGCGGCTGATGCGCCGAGCAGAATCAGCACCGGGATGCTGCCGTAAAACCCGAGCAGGTGTCCGCCCGGAAGCGTGATGGCCAGTAGTGCGCACCACAAGACCGTGCCCCAGGTGCCGAGTTTGATCACGCCGTTATTGCCGATGCTTCGCGTCAAGAATCCGGCCGCGACACCACCGACGGCGATGCCGATGCTGATGAGCGAAACCATCAAGCTGGTTTGCGAATCACTCAAGCCGAGCTGAGTCTTGCCCAGTGAGTTCACGCTTTGGATCGTCAGCCCCGCGATCAACCAAAACACGCACGATGCCAAGAGCGCGATCAGCAGCGGCCGATCCGCAGCGAGCAGCGTCCGCATCGCTTTGGGAATCCACAGGTACTCGCGTTTGAGTTGCAAGTTGGGCGCCGCCGGGGGCGTCGGCCAAATCAAGAAGCTGGCCGCTGTCCCCACGATCGCGATCCCGATGCACACCACCGATCCGACCCATAGTTTTTGCGTCGCCTCGAATCTCGGTACGTCGGCGGAAACCACCGCGTCCTTGAGTGGACCCGCGACCGCGGTGCCGATGATGATCGCGATGAAGGTGGTCATCAGCACCAATCCATTCGCCCGCGGCAATTGCTCGCGCCGCAGCATCTCCGGCAAAATCCCGTACTTGCCAGGACCGAAAAACGTGCTTTGCAACCCCATCAAAAACAGCACCACCCACAGCCCGTAGAAACCGATCGTGGGCGCGAAAAGAAATCCGAACAATCCCAACGTCATCACCGCGATCTCACCCACCTTGCTCAAGACGATGATGCGACGCTTGCTGTATCGATCCGCGAGATATCCGGCAATTCCGCCAAAGAGCACGAACGGAATGCCGAAGACGATCGTGGCGACGCCTTGCAGATCGACACCACTCGCCGCTTCAACACCTTCGCCCCCGACGTTGTCACCGACGGCGACAACCACGGTCGGAATCGCGAGCAACAACATCAACTGTTTGAACAAGTTGTCGTTGAACGCACCAAAGAACTGTGTCGTCAGATATCCCAGGAATGAGGGGCTCGTCAGTGGACTTGCCATTGCCGGACGCGAGATTGGTGCTTGAGAAGCTTCTCGCAGATCGCTGGGTTGATCGGGGTTCACGTCGCACCACTTTTACGAACAGGGCAAATCGAGGACGCGATTGATCATAACTTCGGCGGGGCTAGTTGACACCCCACCGAGCATCCTCGCAGCATGAAGCACTTCATCGGAAATGCTTCGTGACAGCACGGACGACAACGGCATTCGCAGCCCAGCTTCGCCGGACTTGCTCAAAATGGGGAGAGAACTGCGACGCCGACTCCTGAGTCACTTCAGCAGAAACCCATTGATGCTCATGCCGGTGTCGGTCATTTCGATGTAACCGCCACCGGGACGAAGGTGTTGCTTGATTTGGTCGATCGGTGGCAACATCGCGGCGTCAAGTTTTTCAGGCACATCGCCTTCCTGTTTCTCGAAGATCCGACGAACCAGTGTCGAGAGGACGGAATCGCTTTCTTCGAGACGACCTTGTCGCAGCAGTTCATACTTGACCCGCAAACTCAGATCGGTCCGCACGAGTCGGTCGATGGCGACGGATTCTGCGCCGAGCGACTTCATTCCTTCAGAAACTTCTTGCACGTTCGCTTGGTCAGCGAATCCGGGTGAACGCTCGCCTCGAATTCGCTCGGCGACCTTTTGAAGCAATTCCGGGTGACTCGAGAACATCAGGTACGCGGCATCGGAGCTGGGTCCTTGGTCGACAACGGCGATGGCCCAATGATCCAGCAGCGGCGGTGCGGCGTCTTGCTTGGCGTCATCATCGAACCCGAGATCATTCAGGAACTCATCGTCAAAATCGTCGCTGCCACCGCCCCGTTGGACGCGCCACATATCGATGCCAGGGATGCCGTCAATTTTGGAAGCATCCGGCTCGACTTCCATCGCTTTGCGGACGGCTTCGGCAATCGCTTTGGCGTCCCTAATGCGAACCGCCACCAGCATCCGTTCCGATGTCGGGCTGGCGGGAAGCGTGTTATCCGTGACGAGAAGAATTTGGTCGTCCAAGTTCGGCAGCACGTTCTTGGCGATATCGATTTGAGGACCTTCCTCGTCGTCGCGAATGCCATCGATCATCGAGCGAAAAATATCGTCGTCGAGCGCTTCGTTGACGAGCGGTTCTGCGGCCCAGAAGCCTCGTTCGATATTCCAATGCAAACGAGTAAAACTCGCAGCGTCTTCGGGAACCCACGCCGGAACCGCTGCCAGCGGCGAATTATCCAGTTGCAACATTTTGGCCGCCTTCGCGTATCGATCGGGCATCGGAGCGGTTGCGGGGGCGAGAACAACTCCGCGATGCAAGACGTCGAACTTGTCACCGGCGATCACGGCAACACCACCCGCAGCCTTGACTGCATCGAAACCTTGGTTCTCCAGTAACTTGAGAATGTCGATGTCGGTGCCACGATCGACGCCCATCGACTTGCGCAAGATTCTAGCCATCGGGAATGGCCGAGCGAACCATTCCACCGCGTCGGTCGCGGCATCGTTCTTGGTTCCCGCGAGCGCGTCACGCGATTGCTTCATCACCATTTGGAAGTCGGCGACCGTGCCGATCGAATCGCCTCGAGGTGAACCGGCAATCGCATCGAGCAAGTCCAAGACGACGGAATCACGATCTGCCGCGATGATGCGTTCATCCGATAACGTGATGGCGACCTGTTCGATCTTGAGTTGGCCCGGTTTCGGCTTGGTGTTGTAGACGCGAACGGTTTGATTGCGATGCTTCGCATCGACGCGGGTCGCGCCGCCCGCTTTGAGATCGGCGTCAATCGTTTCGAGCGCGGTTTCGGCGAGTCCCTTGCGGCCACGAATATCCGCAATGACGCACAAGGCAAAGGGACGACGTTGGTCCTTCTCGAAGGGCAACCAGGCCGCGACCACTTCACCCGAGGCGATGTCATAGAGGTCTTGCGGACGCAATCCCAGTGACGTCTCCATCGACTTGATGTACTTCTCGGCGCGATCACGCTGGGCGTCGATGAACGGTTGCAACTCGGGTTCTTCGAGCAGCATCCCGATGTGTGTTTTTGGACCCGCATCGCAGACATCCGGCAGATTGGGGATTCGCACCAGCCCCGCAGCGGACTGGGGGATCAAATCCAATGCCGAGAGGAAAGGGTCCTCGGCGGCTTTGGCCGCTGGCTGAGCCGCCGCCGCGTCTTGCGTCTCTGCCGGCTGGTCTTGAGCCATTGCAGCCGTGCTCACGAACATCCCCAGCATCGCCAAAGCGAAACAACTCGCGGCCGCCAGCACGCGAGACGATCCGAGACCCTGGAATGCAGAGAACGGGGATCGAGGACAAGGAACGGTGGGGACGATGAGAACGCTCATTCGGTTTCCGGGGGATTTGAAACAGGTGTCTCTGGGCCGCTTCTAGCGGTCCGACGGTCAAACAGTATGTTATCGAACTCGAATTCGCCCTGAAACGCCGCATTGACGCATCTGATATGACTGATTCGCAATTATCTCCGTACCAAAATCCGCTCATCGAGCGATATGCCTCCCGAGAAATGTCCCTCCACTGGGGGCCTGAGCAGCGTTTTCGCACCTGGAGAAGCCTCTGGGTCGCCTTGGCCGAAGCTGAGCAAGAATTGGGCCTGGGCGTCACAAAAACGCAAATTGACCAGCTTCGTGCCTTCGAAAATCGACTCAATCTTGACGTCGCCAACGCCTACGAGCGACGATTGCGGCACGACGTAATGGCACACGTTCATGCCTACGGAGATCAGTGTCCCGACGCTCGACCGATTATCCACCTCGGCGCCACCAGTTGCTTCGTTACCGACAATGCCGATTTGATCCTGATTCGCGACGCTTTGCGATTAATCGCCCGACGACTCGCGGCAACCATCGACCAGCTCGCCAAAGTCGCCGCCGAACACCGAGCCTTGCCGTGTCTGGCGTTTACCCACTTTCAACCCGCCCAACCGACGACGGTCGGTAAGCGATGTTGTCTGTGGATCTACGACTTGGTGCTGGATTTGCACGAAGTCGAGCACCGCATCGACCAACTCTGCGCCCGTAGCACCAAGGGGACCACGGGAACTCAAGCGAGTTTTCTCGAACTTTTCGGCGGCGATCACGCCAAGGTCCGCCGGCTCGAGCAGCGAGTGGCTGAAAAAATCGGTTTCGACAAGGTCTACGCGGTCACCGGACAAACGTATCCTCGCAAAATCGATAGCCAAGTCGCCGACTCACTTTCCGGTATCGCCCAGAGTCTGCACAAGACGGCAACCGATCTGCGCTTACTCGCCGGACGCAAAGAAGTCGAAGAACCCTTCGAGAAGGAACAAATCGGTAGCTCCGCGATGGCGTACAAACGTAACCCGATGCGTAGCGAACGGATTTGTTCACTGACTCGATTTGTGATCAGTTTGCAGAGCAGTCCCGCGATGACGGCGGCCACGCAATGGATGGAACGCACCCTCGATGATAGTGCCAATCGTCGTCTGGTCATCCCGCAAGCGTTCTTGGCGATCGATGCGTCGCTCGTGCTGATGCAAAACATCGCCGACGGGTTGGTGGTCTATCCGAAAACGATCCAGCGTAACTTGGCCGCCGAATTGCCCTTCATGGCGACAGAAAACATTTTGATGAAAGCCGTTGCCGCCGGTGGTGATCGCCAAGACTTGCACGAACGCATTCGGGTACACAGCCAAGAAGCTGCTCGCCGCGTGAAGGCCGAGGGTGAAGCGAACGATCTCATCTCGCGACTCGAAGGCGACGCCGCATTCGCAGGACTCGACCTCAACGCCGCCATGGACCCACTTTCATTCGTCGGTCGCGCCCCGCAGCAGACCGACGAGTTCATTCGCGAACACATCGAGCCGATCCGTGAGCGCTATCGCAATACGACGTCACTCAGTGCCGACGTCCACGTTTGACTCTCTATGTCGTCATTCGTCGCGCCGCGCCTCGTGCGTCTCGAACGTTGAACGACGGCTTTGCAGGGCATCTCGCATCGCGGCGACGCTTTGGTCGTAGAGCACGCGCTGGACTCGCATCGGCGCTTCGTCTGCGGCAGGTCGCAGACGCTCGTAGCCGCCGTCGGAGCGCATCCGATACGTGTTCGTGTTGTCCTTGAAATAGGCCTCAAGGCCGTCGCGGAGTTTTGCACGACAGCCGGGGTCGTTGACTGGGATGAGCAACTCGATGCGGCGGTCCAGATTTCTCGGCATCCAGTCGGCGCTGCTGATGAATAACGTATCGTCGCCGCCGTGACGAAAGTAAACGATGCGTGCATGTTCGAGAAACCGATCGACGACGGAGATGACTTCGATGGTTTCACTCAGCCCCTCCACACCGGGACGTAGGCAACACGTGCCGCGAATGTTCAAACGGACCCGCACCCCCGCCATGCTCGCTCGATAAAGGGCATCGATCATTTCGGTGTCGACGAGCGCATTGAGCTTGACAATGATCTCGCCACGCTGGCCTTGATTCGTGCGGCTGATCTCGGATTCGATCATGTCCAACAAACGCTTCCTCAGGTTCAAGGGCGCCGCCGAAAGTTGCTGCAATTGCTGAGGCTGGCTCGCTCCCGTGACGCAATTGAAAAACGAAGTCGCGTCGGCACCCAAGATTTCGTCACAGGTCAGCAGCGACACGTCCGAATAGAGATTCGCGGTGGTTTCGTTGTAATTGCCGGTCCCGAAATGCATGTATCGCACGAGTCCATGTGGTTCTCGCCGCACGATGATGCAAATTTTGGCGTGCGTCTTGAGTCCACGAATGCCATAGATGACCTGCACACCGCTCGTTTCCAACTCGCGCGCCCATTCGATGTTGCGGGCTTCGTCGAAACGTGCCTTGAGTTCAACAATCACGGTCACGTACTTGCCGCGCTGGGCCGCTCGGTTGAGAGCCGCGACGATCGGGCTATTCTTACTCGTCCGATACAGCACTTGTTTGATGGCGATGACATCGGGATCCACCGCTGCCTCTTCGATCAACCGCACGACGGGATCGAATCGCTCGAACGGATGCACCATCAAGACGTCGCCAGCGGCAATTGTCGTGAACATCGTCTCCGCCGGATCGATGGCCGGATTCAATTGCGGCGGCCACGCCGGATCACGATACGGGTCGAAGCCCTCGAGTGAATGCAAACCGAACAGGTAGGTGAGGTCGAGCGGCCCCTCGATACGATACAAATCTTGACTGGTTAATTGCATCGTCTCCGAGAGGAATCCCACGGTGATATCGCTCGCCGTGCCGCTGAGCTCCAGCCGAACTTCTCGCGACTGACGCCGGCTCTCGAGCACTTCCTCCATCCCGACCATCAAATCCGCAGCCCCATCCTCTCGCAATTGCACATCCGCATTGCGGGTCGTGCGAAACGCGACGCACTCAACGACTTCTCGCCCCGGGAAAAACTCATCAATGGAGTGCGTCACGAGGTCTTCGAGCAAGACGTAAGCGTACCCGTTGTCGGTCGGCATCGAGATCATTCGCGGCAGTGTCCGTCCGAGCGGTATCACTGCGAATTGCCACTCGGATGAATCACCCGGCGAGGCGATCGCCTTCATCCGCACACAAATGTGCAGCCCCAGCCCCTGCAGCATCGGAAACGGACGATCGTGAAAGATTGCTTGCGGAGACAGCACCGCGAGCACATCACCATGAAGACGCGCCTCCGCCGCCGCTGCACATCGATCGCTGCAGTCATTCAAATTGATGCGAGTGATGCCGGCACGGGTGAGCTCCGGCTCGAGCGAACGAAGCAGGATCTGGTACTGCCGCGAGACCATCCGCCGACAGCGGTCCGAGACCGCTTGCAATTGCTCGGGCACCGTCATTCCGGCGGGGTCCCGAACCATCGGATTTCGCTGGAATTGCAACTTGAGCGATCCGACACGAACCATCATGAACTCGTCAAGATTCGAACCGGTGATCGCGACGAATTTCACTTGTTCGAGAAGCGGGCGCGTCGGGTCTGCGGCTTGGTCGAGCACCCGTTCGTTGAATTCGAGCCAGCCAAGTTCGCGATTGATGAACCGATTCGCTGGTAGGACGGCGGCCTTGGCGGTGGACGACTTGGGACGAACTTTGCGAGTTTGGGGCACGTTCTTTGGCTTCGGTTGGAGGAGATCAACGGTTCAGCGAACCCTACCTTGGGCCTAGGATAAGGGATACAAAGCCAGTTTGGCAAAGTGGGTCGGGCGCCAATCAAGCATCCTCGATGGCCACGCCTACACCTTCATCTGCCTGCGCGATTGTCGGGCACGTCGCTGCTTCGATCATCAGCAGCCGCGAGTTGCATCCGTCATCGAGGCTCAGCTGGCCCGCCGATTGTCACGAGCGCAATGACCGCGGGACGTGACTCAAGCGTTCGCTAGCGGCGACAAAACCGCCGTCAATTAATCGCAACTCTCCATTGGCATTCGCTTCGCAAGGGTGGCGCGAACGAGAGCTACGATTACCCCGGCAAAGCGAAGAGGACTTCCAGATGCTTGAGTTATTCTTAATGCTGCTGACATCAACGGCACCGACGCCGATGTCAAGCACGGTCGCCGACCGCGTCGATTTGGTCGAAGTGAATCACTACCACGACAAGCAGGGCCAAAAGGTCTTCGATCAATTGATTTTTTATGATTGGAGCCGTCAAGAAAAACGTTTCCAAGTTCGTGATTGGCGTCTCATCAAGTCCGACCGCCAGTTACCGCGCCGCGATCATCGCACCAACGAATACCGCATTCGTTGGCACGACGAAGGCGTGTTGCGAGAAGTCCTCGCTCATGCCCAGCGGGAAACATGGACTCAGTATGACCCCGAGCTTCTGGAGCGAGCTTACTTGCCCCAAGATCAACGCACGTCGCTCTCGTCAATCTCTTCCCTCGCCACGCGTGCGGAAGCTGACTGAGGAACTTCGACATCGACCGGTGGCCAGAGGCGATCGAAAGCGCGTTGATAGAACGTCTCGCCGTAAGTCATCTCACCACCCTGGTGGCCAACCAGTCCGACGAGCGCGGCCGCCGCCAATAGTCCTACCTTCCAAACCTTGTTGAGGCGGGGGTTATTTCGATAAACGGCGATCGCGGCAACGATTGCTGCCACGACAGCGATGCTGGTGACGATGAGTCCACTCCAACGGTGCCAAAATACTTCGGAGTCAATATCCACCCGGCGCCACGATGGATAGCCTTGCTCCGTCGCAAATGACCATCCCATCGCGGTCGTGCCAATCGCGGCGACGGCCCCGATCCACAAACAAACCAACGGAACTTGTGTGCCAATTTGCGGCCACTTCCAGCCCAGCACCACGAACAAACCGCCGAGAGATAGGAGCGCGATCGGGAAGTGAACGGCCGCGGGATGAAAATAACCTTGGAATGCCCAAACCCGAGCCATCAAACCGGTGGCGGGAGGAGGAGTCGTCATCGTCTCCTTGGGCAGCACACTGGCGACGTCCTTGGTGAGCAGAAACCCTTCCGGCCAAACTGCACCTTCTTGAATCCAAGTTCGCACCAATGCAAGCTCCCCGGCGGAAAGCGGTCCCTGGTGCGATGCTGGCGGCATCATCATGTCGTCATCATCCGTGGTCAAATAGTCGACATACAAGCTGCTCGATTCCAAGTCCTCGGGCTCGACGAAATCCATGAGCAATTCAAGGTCATCCACCCGAAAGTCGTTCTTCGCGTCCTCAGCTCCGTGACACTCCAAACATCGATCTCGCAGGATCGGCGCGATGTCTCGTTCGAACTGGACCAAACGTCCGTCTCCATCGAGCACACCGGCCGAGGCAAGCGGGGATGAACCGATCCAGACCACGAGAAGCATGGAGGCAACGAAACGCGAAGTCGCCAAACGATGGTAACGACGAAGTTGATTGAGGTATTGCATAGTGCATGCATTATCACCGCAATCCCTTTCCATTTCCAGCCAAGGTGGCGATCTTGGCGGGCAACGCCCGTCACGGGATGGGTTCAGCCACGGGCACGATCGGCAGAAACAAATGCACGTAAGCTTGATGAGCCCCCGGCATCGCTTGCGAGGCTATGAACTGCTGCCTCGCCTCCCAAGGGCGATCATCATAATGCAGCGTCAGCGCGAGCAGAAAAACGAGGCCGCCATCATTAGGCTCGCGCAGGATCGCGTCCTGCAATCGCTCAAAATGCGATTGCTTGGTGAGCTCATTGCCTCGATAAAGTTCGTCGAGCGAAAAATTCACTCGCTCGGCCGAGCCGGCGAGCTCAAGCGCCATCAAACTATGCGTTAGCGCCAAATCAAAACTCGCTGTCGCGATGGAGCAGTGGGCTAAGCGAAAATGAGGCTTGGGGTAGTCCGGTGCCTTGGCCATCGCATCGCGATACTTTGCGGATGCTGCACTGAATCGCTGCAGCGCAAACAACGCGTCACCTTGAGCGAGTAATCGATCCGCTCGATCGCGTCCTTCGGGCGTGCTCCGCCGCAAAACATCCACGCGCCGCTGAATCTCCCCACTCGCATCATTCGCTAAACCAGGCGGTACCACGTTCGCTTGCGGCACATTGAATCGTGGCACATTGACTTGCGGCACGTTGACTTGGCCCCTTCCACCGCCCGCAGCAAAAAAATTCACTTGATTCAAGGGTCCAACCGCGTTGAATTGCGGTGGATACCACGCCGATCCGTAACCACCAAGACCGTTAGCGGTGTATCCATATCCATATCGATATCCGTATCCATATCCGTAGGGATAGGGGTAAGCGATTCCGACCGGATAGTTCCCAAAGTGGACGGGCACGCCATTGACGTTGTTGTAGACGTTGCCGCCATAGAACGTCTGGCTCGGAAATCCGTAGCCGTAATAGTTATTCGTGACCGAGTCGTTGGCATGGTTGCCGTGGTGGTGATGAGTCGGCGCTGCACCGCCCGGCGACCCCGTCGGCATCATCGGCGTGGAAATGGGTTCCGCGATGCGAGTTTGGAGCCGATACGGCATGGGCGTTCGCCTCGCATCATTCACGCCCGTATTGGTCTTCCATCCGGAGACCGACTGGGCTGGCAACAGTGCCGGACTCGAGGCGAAAGCGCCGATGACTAGGGTGATAAGCAATCGAGTGTTTAACATCAGCGTCTCCCCACGCACGGATTCGGTGAGCCCAAGAGGTGGCCAAAGCCATCGGACCACGCTCCGGGGCAACGAGTCATTCTACGCGTTGCAGCTCACCCAAAGCAAAACGTGCGTTTAGACTTGGACGCCCTGGAAGGCTTTGCCGAGCCCAAGTTTCTTGATTTCTCGGGTGATTTCTTCGCGTGTCGGATCACCCAGCGTTTCCGCGACTTCATCCGCAACAAACTGCGCAAACTGGGTCCTGGCGATGGGCAATAGTCTGGCGATTGTTGCCTCGGAAATAGAATTCGCCGAGATTGCTTCCACGCGCTTGGCCAGTTGGGCGGGTGAGTCCTTGGGTGCCTCGGTGGCCGCTCGCAGTAGTCCGTACAAGGGCTCGTCCGGGTGTGCGTGCTCCTGGCGTTCCATCGATCGCCAGGATCGCTCGATCAAACCGTCACGCCACAACGACAACCACCTCTCGGATTCGAGTGTGACCGAATCAAGATTCATCACCGGTCGCTGGTCCTCGGGCAAATCCGCAACCGCTGCTTTAGCCGCCGAACGCACACCTCGAAGCAGGAAGTCTCGCAACTTACCCTGTTTGTCTTTTCCAAATCCCGCAGCGACCAAGTGAGTTAGAATTCGCTTCAGGCTCTCGTCGGCGAGCTTTTCATCGCCGAGCAAGTCCACCAATTGGCGTCGCATCGGATGCAGGTACCGCAGCACAAAACCCGCCGCACTTTCCGCTTGGGTCCAAGGATTCGACGAGCGCGTCAGATTGACGGATGACCGCGATGATTCGAAGTTGCTGTCTGGCATAGACCAAGCTTAACCAACGCTGGACCCCGTTTCAATTTCAATTCAGCCTTACGAATCACAGGAACCCCGTGAACTGCGTCCTCGGCATCTCCGCTTACTACCACGATTCCGCCGCCGCCATCGTCGTGGACGGAATTGCGATCGCGGCTGCCCAGGAAGAACGATTCTCTCGCATCAAACACGATGCCCGCTTCCCCGCGTTGGCGATCCGGTATTGCCTCGACGAGGTCGGTATCGAACCATCCGAGTTGAGGGGTGTGGCATTCTACGAGCGACCCGCGTGGAAGTTTGGCAGACTTGTCGAAACGCATTTAGCGAGTGTTCCGCACCACTTCGGCTCGTTCGAGTCGGCCATGTCAACTTGGCTCGGCGGGAAGCTCTCGATGGCCAAACGACTGCGCCGCGAACTGAAGCTGCCGCGGCGGATCCCCATCACCTTTTGTGATCACCATCGCTGTCATGCCGCCAGCGCGTTTTACACGAGCCCGTTTGATGATGCGGCGATCGTTACCGTCGACGCCGTGGGTGAATGGACGACGACAGCCATTCATCGTGGCCGTGGGTCCAGTATCGAAACGTTGCATACCCAGGCGTTCCCCCATTCCCTCGGATTGGTGTACTCCGCCTTCACGAGTTTCGCCGGATTCAACGTCAATGATGGCGAGTACAAACTGATGGGGTTGGCGCCACTCGGGTCACCTCGCTTTGTCGATCTGATTTTGGAAAAGGTCCTGACTCTGCGTGGCGACGGATCCTTTCGAGTCAACTCGCAATACGTCGATGTGCTGGGCGAAGAAACGCTCGTGACCGCATCGCTTTGCCGATTGCTCGGAGCCCAGCCTCGCCGCAGTGATGAACCCCTGCGTGAAATCGATCGAGACGTCGCGGCCTCCATTCAAAAGGTCACGGATATGGCCATGCTCAACATCACCGAGCATGCGAAGCGACTCACGGGCCTCGACCAAGTCTGCTTCGCCGGCGGTGTCGCGCTCAACTGTGTGTCCACCGGAAAACTGCTTAGCACCTCGAGACGGGATGATCTTTGGGTCCAGCCCGCCGCAGGTGATGCGGGCTGTGCTCTCGGGGCCGCGATGCTGGCGGCGACGAGCGAAGGCCAGGGACGAACCACGCGTCGAGGATTTCGCTTCGACCCGCGATTGGGTCCGGCGTTTGACGACGATGCGGTCGAAGCGGAACTCCAATCGCATGGACTTCAATATGAGCGGGTCGCGAACGACCAACAACTCGCGAGTCGCACCGCCGAACTTATCGCGGGCGGAAAGATCGTCGCTTGGTACCAAGGCCGGATGGAATTTGGCCCCCGTGCCTTGGGCAACCGCAGTATCCTCGCGGATCCGCGGCGAGCCGATATGCAATCCATCCTCAATGGACGGATTAAACACCGCGAAGACTTTCGCCCCTTCGCACCGGCGATCCTCAGCTCCCGCGCGAGTGAATGGTTCGAGATTGATTCAACGGATGAGTTCCCCTGGATGAATTTTGTGGTTCCTGTTCGCGTCGATAAACGCGAGCTGATTCCCGCAGTCACTCATGTCGATGGCTCCGCTCGAGTGCAAACTGTGAACGAGTCGATGGGGCCGTTTCACGATTTGCTCACCGCGTTTGATTCGCTGACCGGTTGCCCGATCATGATCAATACAAGTTTCAATGACGCCGGCGAGCCCATCGTATGCACCCCCCGCGATGCCATCCGATGCTTTATCGCGACACGCATGGATGCGCTGGTGCTGGGTCGTTTCATCGTCTCCCCGATCGAGACTCAAGGCGAGCAGCAGCGAGTGCTGCGGCGATTGTCGTTGGGCCCGGAAGTGGTGAAGTCCACGCCATCGCTGGTCGCAAAGATTCGTCGCCGAATCGAGTCGCTGGTGCGTCCGCTGAATCGGCTCCTCAGCCGACTCGCTCTTGCGGTATTTTACTTCGGAGTGTTTGTACCGATGGGGTTGATCGCCAGGTGCTTTGGCTACGACCCGCTGGGCCAGCGTCCGAGAACCAGCCCAACCAGTGAGTGGCTTCGCAAGGGTGCGGTCGGTACGCACGAGTCGACCGGTAGCCACGAGGAGTCGGGGATCGGCGTCCTTGGCGAGTTCCTGCACTTTTTGCGCGAAGAAAAGAAATGGTGGCTTGCCCCGATCTTGATCATTTGCCTCGTGCTGCTGTTCCTGGTCGCCGTTTCCGCATCGCCCGTCGCGCCGTTCGTTTACACGCTATTCTAAAGGCCCAAACGCTGGCGACTCGCTCGTTTTTAAGTGTCCGTCCTTGACGGTTTCGAGAAGGTCGCCAGGATTGTCAACTCATCCGAATATCCTCTATCGCATTGTGCCGACTCGTGAATCGCATCTCCATCACCGAACTGTCCGATGGCCAATCCGTTGAGCAAGCATTCCGCGTTGCCGACAAACAGTTGCGGGTGAACCGCCAAGGCGGCAAGTACATCCTGCTCAAGCTCGCCGATCGCTCAGCCACCATCGCGGCGATGATGTGGAATGCCGACGAGCGGATGTACGACAGTTTCGATCGCGGTGATTATGCGTTCTGTCGTGGCCGCACCCAAGTACACAACGGGGCCCTGCAAATCATTGTGACGGGCATTGAGCGGATGGATCCTGCCGAAGTCGACTCGGCCGACTTCGAACGGTTCGACGCGGCGACGTCAACGCGACTCATCGAGCGACTCGAAGAATTGCTGGCGGGTCTGAATCATGTGAATCTGCGACGACTCGGCGAAGCGTTCTTGGCTGACGAAGGCTTCGTGTCCAAGTTCTTGATTGCCGCCGCAGCCGTCAACAATCACCATGCCTATCCCGGCGGACTCCTGAAGCACACCATCGACTTGATGGAACTGTGTCAATTGATTTCGCCGCGCTACGATTATCTCGACGGCGAACTCCTCATGTTCGGCGCTTTCTTGCATGACCTCGGCAAGATCGAAGAGCTGACCAGTGGCGAAGAAGTCTCGTACACCGACCGGGGCCAATTGATCGGGCACATCGTGATTGGAGTCCAGTTGCTCAGTGAAAAAATTGCTGATGTCGAAAAAAGCAGCGGCGAGAAGTTCCCGACCGATTTGCGATATCAACTCGAGCACATGATCGTCAGTCACCATGGGCAACTCGAGTTCGGCAGCCCCAAACTCCCCGTCACGCTCGAAGCACTCACCCTGCATCATCTCGATAATCTTGATGCGAAGCTGGCTTCGTTCCGTTCGGTCATGGAAGCCGACGTCGCTGCCGATCCCAAATGGACTAACTACAGCCCTTCGATCGGCCGCAAACTTTGGAAGAAGGCGTAGCCCCATGAAGTCACGACGAGCGATCATCTTGCTATCCGGCGGCCTCGATAGCTCCACGTGCCTCGCCATCGCTCAAGCGGCTGGCTTTGAGACTCACGCGATGAGCTTTCGGTACGGACAACGACACACCGGTGAACTCGAGCGTGCGACCTCCATCGCCCGTCGCTACGGTGTCGCATCGCACCGAATCGTCGATATCGACTTGGCTCAATTTGGCCATTCCGCACTCACCGATGCCAACATCGATGTTCCCAAGGGCGATCACACTGAAACCATCGGCACCGCGATCCCGGTCACCTACGTACCGGCTCGGAACACCATTTTCTTGTCACTATCACTCGCTCTCGCCGAAGTCCTCGAAAGTCGTGATGTGTTCATCGGCGTCAATGCGCTCGACTACAGCGGTTATCCCGATTGCCGACCCGAGTACATCAGCGCCTTTGAATCCATGGCCAATTTGGCGACCAAAGCCGCCGTCAATTCCGAGTCAGCCCCCCTCAAGATTCACACGCCATTGATCGATCTCACCAAGGCACAAATCATCGCCAAAGGAATCTCGCTCGGCGTCGACTATTCGCAAACCTTGTCGTGCTATGACCCAGGCAGCAGCGGTCAACCGTGCCGCCGCTGTGATGCATGCTTGCTCCGAGCCAAAGGCTTCGCCGAGAACGGTATGGATGACCCGGCGTGATCGTTTTCTGGCTCGAGCCCGCGAGATTGAATCAAGCGATTGAGCTGCGAAATTCGCGAATGAGCGAAGTCATACCCCGCTCGAGCCGCTGAGCCAACAACGACTCGGCGAGCGAAACCGGGAAACCTGGTAGCGAGACGCTCTCGGCGGTAACGGTCGAGTGCATGATGCCTACTGTAGCTCGACGAGTTGTTTCTCGGCGGCCATCTTGCGGATGTCCTCGGTGATCTTCATCGAGCAGTACTTCGGACCACACATGCTGCAGAAGTGAGCACTCTTGAAGGTGTCCTGCGGCAATGTCTCGTCGTGGTAGCGCTGGGCCGTTTCGGGGTCCAGCGACAACCGGAATTGCTCTTTCCAATCGAATGCGAAGCGGGCCCGCGACAGTGCGTCATCACGATCCTGGGCACCCTTGCGACCGCGAGCCACATCGGCGCTGTGAGCGGCGATCTTGTAAGCGATCACGCCTTGCTTGACGTCTTCTTCATTCGGCAATCCGAGGTGTTCTTTGGGTGTGACGTAACAAAGCATCGCCGCGCCATACATCCCCGCCATCGCGGCACCGATGCCGCTCGTGATATGGTCGTAGCCCGGAGCGATGTCCGTCACGAGGGGTCCGAGCACATAGAACGGAGCACCATTGCACACTTCGATTTGGCGCTCGATGTTCATTTGAATTTGATGCATCGGAATATGTCCGGGGCCTTCGACCATCACCTGCGTGCCCTTGTCTTGGCCGCGCTTGGTCAGTTCGCCGAGCACATCGAGTTCCGCGAACTGAGCCGCGTCGGAAGCATCCGCGATACTGCCGGGTCGCAGCCCGTCACCGAGGGACCAGGTGACATCGTATTGCCGCATGATGTCGCACAAGTCATCAAACGCTTCATAGAGCGGGTTCTGCTTGTTGTGGACCATCATCCACTTGGCGATCAATGAACCGCCACGGCTGACGATGCCCGTGACGCGATTCGCAGTCAGGTGCAAGTGCTCGAGCATCACGCCGCAGTGGATCGTCATGTAGTCCACACCCTGCTTGGCCTGGTGCTCGACCATGTCGAGGAAGTGCTGTGCCCGCATGTCTTCGATGTTACCACCGAGTTGCTCGAGCATTTGATAGATCGGCACCGTTCCGATCGGCACGGGGCTCTTGGCGATGATTTGACGACGGATGTTATCGATGTCCTTGCCCGTCGATAGGTCCATCACCGTATCGGCCCCGAAGTGAACCGACGTGTGCAACTTTTGCAGTTCTTCTTCGACGTTGCTCGTGACGGCGCTGTTGCCGATGTTGGCGTTGATCTTGCAACGAGCCGCGATCCCGATCGCCATCGGTTCGAGCGATCCGGCGGCATGAACCTTATTGGCCGGTATGACCATCCGCCCGGCCGCGACTTCGCTGCGAACCAATTCGACGGCCAAGTCCTCGCGTTTCGCAACGAACTCCATCTCGGGAGTGATTTCACCAGCTCGGGCGGCAAGTAGTTGAGTCGATTTCATCGGGGTTCCTGGAACTCGGTCTGCGTAAAGGATGCACGTCATTCGTGCCACCACACTTTATAGGCACAACGGAACCTCGAGAGTAGGTGCGAGAACGATCGCGTACCGCATCTGCGTCGTCCCCGCCCGCGACAGTGAAGTCGCCGCAGTTGATCAAGCCGGTTTTCGTCGCCAGCTGGCTCGGGTGTTCGCATCCCACGAGGGCCCACCGTTGATGACGCGGTGTTGACGGTGTCATCCCGGCACCCCAACTCCTTGCGATAGCCATCACTGGGACGAACGAGGGTGGAAAAACGGTCTGGAACGACGAATCCGCAAATAAGCGACTGCGAAAGTAGCGATATTGCTTCGCTTTTTGAACCATGCTCTCCAGCCCGGCTCCTGTACTTCTCAACCTATCCGACCGACTTTGTCGCCGCGGTGCTGGTCAATCGGAAGGCAGCGAGGGTAACATGACTTGCATTACGGCATTCCTAGGATGAATTAGTTTCCGTTCCAAGCGAAGAAAAGAGCGGCTCGAGCGTCGATTCGCCCTTTTGAATGATGATTCGAGGAGATGCCCTTGGTGACGAGGGTCGGCGTTGAGTCCGACGAGCGTTGAGGTGAACAAGCGCTGAGCCCAACGAGCGTTGATGAGTAGGACGTTTCGGATGAACGAAGCGTCAAGTGTCGTTTTACCTGTACTTTTCCGTTGGCGTTTCTGGGAGTTCATTGCATGAAATCACGAAGTCCGGTTACCGGTTTCACCTTGGTGGAACTACTCGTTGTGATCGCCATCATTGGCGTGTTGGTCGGTTTGCTATTGCCAGCCGTACAAGCAGCTCGCGAAGCGGCGCGACGCATGAGTTGCAGCAATAATTTCAAACAGATTGGACTCGGCGTTCACAATTACCATGCCGCGTACAATGCACTTCCCAAGCATGGCACCGGCACACCCGCGATTGCTGGCGGATCGCCCGAAGGCGCGACGGTGGCGGCGGCGCCGCGTGCCAACAATCGCTTGTCATTGAGCTGGCTCGTTGGCTTAACCCCGTTTATTGAACAACAAGCGTTGTGGGAACAAATCAGCAACCCTTATCAAGACCCTGTCTCGGGAGCGAGGTTCCCGCCGATGGGACCCGACCCTCGCCGCTCGTTGGCCCAACAAGGTGTCGCCGGCTACAACCCGTGGATGACGGAAGTCCCAAGCTTTCGTTGTCCGAGCGATCCGGGGGTCGGATTGCCTGCGCAAGGCCGCACCAACTATTCGGCATGCATCGGCGATTCGTCCAATGCGGGACCCAGCAACGTCGCGCCATTGTTCGGCAAAGACGATTCCGGGAACGAGACGGCTGCTCGCGCGATAGAGCGTCAAGCGTCGGGTCGAGGTTTCTTCGTGCAACGCGAATTGGCCTCGTTCCGAGATATTCTCGACGGTCTTTCCAACACCATTTGTGCTGGGGAAAATCCCTCGGACTTGGGCGACAACGATATTCGAACTCGTGGTGCGCTGTCGGTAGGTACCGTCCGCGTTGTCAACGGTAACCAATCGTGCAATAGTTTTATCGATCCGGCACGTCCTCGATTCTGGCTACCGACCGCCACTTTCGTACCGGCGCAAGGTGTCGGCACCGATGCTGAGCAACGTCGTGGCTTCAAGTGGGCCCACCTGCGTGGTGTCTGGAGCAATTTCACGACATCGACTCCGCCGAATAGTCCGATCTGCATGGATGTCAATTATTTCAACACAGGTAATCTGCCAGCTGGAAGTCGACATCAAGGTGGTTGTCACGTGTTGATGGGAGACGGCGCGGTAAAGTTTGTGACCGAGTCGATTGACTCAGGTAACCAAAACAGTGCTCACGTCAGTTCGGGAGCAGGCCTTTTGCCACCCGGTTCACAAAGCCCGTTCGGACTTTGGGGTGCGCTCGGTACCAAAGCTTCATCCGAAACGAATACGACGTTGTAGTCGACGACGAACTCTCCATTGAATCAACAAAGGATCACCCATGAAACGCTTGTTTATTTTAGTTCTGCCTCTCTTCATGCTTGTTGTTTGCATTGGCTGCGGCGGCGATTCGACCGCGACGTCATTGCCGACCAGCCAGGATGAACTTGCAAAGTGGAACGCTGAGAATCCAGCACCTCCAGAAACGCCGGTGGATTAAACATCGCTTTTTAAAAAGCTTGTTTCGACCCAAGGTGGCGGCGACGGTCCTCCGAAATGCCTCTGAGTGCTCAGTGCACTCAGAGGCATTTTTCATTAGCGAGGCAGCCCGGTTTCGCTGACGACGAAGTCCAGGTGAGCATGGACGCCCTGCCGATCGCCACTCTGTCACGAACACAAAAACGCCGATCCGGGTGGTTTAGGGATCCTGCTAAACTCCCTGGATGCGAATTGACAACATCCGTGTTCAAGAAATCAAATCGGTACGATTCAATGATTGACTGCCCTGCCCTGCGACCGTTCTTGTTAGCCGCTCTGGTGCTGGGAAACGCCAGTATTTCCCCAGCCGAAGAATCTCGAATTTACCAATTCACCCCTGCGAAGTTGCAATACACTCCGGGGCCCGTCGACAATCCTTTGAGGGGACTCGTGCCCTACCAGGGTCCCCGCCCGGATCGGTTTCCGTACAGCATGGAGTTCAACTACTTGCCGCTGTCGGCTCTGGTGAAAGACCCCGAGCAATACGACTGGAGTGTGTTTGATGCGATGCTTGACGACATCGCTTCGCGAGGACGGCAAACCGTGGCCCGCGTATTCTTGGAGTACCCCGGGAAAGAGAATGTCATCCCCGAGTTTCTGGTTGATCGTGGCTTGAAAGTTCACAAGTACGTCAACACCAACACCGCACCGCTACCGCCCGCGAACATCGAAACGCCGGACTACGAAGACGCCAACTTGCGAAAAGTGATGGTCGACTTCATCGCCGCTTGGGGAAAGCGATACGACGGTGATCCACGACTGGCATACCTCACCGCCGGGATGCTCGGTACTTGGGGCGAGTGGCACACCTACCCCAAAACCGAACTATGGGCAAGCAAGGAAGTTCAAAAGGAAATCTACGAAGCTTATTCGAAAGCATTTAAAAAGACGCCGATCTTGTTGCGCTATCCCGCCGGTCCGAATGACTCTCTGTCTGCCGACAGTTTGCCCTACGCCTTCGGCTACCACGACGACTCATTCGCTTACGCCACTCTTTCCAGTGGACGGCCCGAGGACGATTGGTTTTTCTTACCGACCATGAAGCGTGCGGCGCTGACCGAGCGATGGAAAGAAGCGCCGATCGGTGGTGAAATCCGACCCGAAGTGTGGGGTTGCTGTTTCGACGAACCGCCCTGCACCGCCCCCACTCAAGGCTTCGCAGCTTGTCGCGATCAGTTACACGCCACGTGGTTGATGGACACCGGGCTCAACCAAAAGGAAAAAGCGTCACCCGAGCGCTACGACCGAGCCATCGCTGCCGTCCAAAAAATGGGTTACGACATCGAAGTCGCGGCAGTCTCTGCGGAAACTTCGGCTGAGGATTCTATCGCTGTAACAGTGACGCTACGCAACCGCGGAATCGCTCCGTTCTACCATCACGGTTGGCATGCCAAGCTGCAACTACTTGCACAAGGTAACGACAAACCCATCGTGATTAACACGGACTGGTCACCGCGCCTAATCCAGCCAGGAGAAGTAAAGACGTTCGCTCACACGATTGACACGAGTCAGCTCCGCAGCGGCAAGCATGAACTGCGACTACGCCTTCCCAACCCCATGCCAGGTGGCAAGCCGCTCCGCTTTGCCAATGAAAATGTCGATCCGGAAACTGGCTCGCTCACGCTTGCCACACTCAGTGTCCAGTCGGATCAAAATCGCTGAACTCAGCCGTTAGCAAATCCCGAAGAGGATGCCCCGCCACCGCAGCTGCACTGTGAGGAACCGCCCGCGATTCTTGCCGAAGGCTTGTCGAACTCGACACCAAAAAATGGCTTGGGATACAAACGCGAGCTTTAGCAGCGAGAAGCGGTGGAAGTGGTCCTCATGACCGATCCTGATGAACAGTCGGTGCAAGTCGACTTTCGCCAAGCCGATGGTCGTTACGAGACATTGACCTCCGGCGACAAACTCGCCTTTTCGCTTTGCAAAGATTGCGTCATAACGATCCCCAATCCAAAATTTTCAATCGCTAGAATTGGTGCCTCGAATTGCTTCGCGACTTAGCACCGATTGAAAATGGCTCTCGTTCGTCACAGCGTCTTCAGATATTCCAGCACCGCCGTTTTCTCGGCTTCCGAGAGCTGGTCTGGGAAGTCGTGACCGGCGCTGGATTTGCCGCCTAACCGGGTGTCGAAGTATTCGCGGCGGCGGGCGGTATCGGGCTCCGCGAGTGGAACCCTATCAACGACTTCGATTTGGAAACCGACTCGCTGCGAGTCGATCGCCACTTCCGTTCGCCGCCAAACTTGAGGTCGCTCGCTCGGATGCAGCACGTGCCAAAGTGTTGGGACGCTGCCGTTGTGGAAGTAGGGTGGACTGGCCCACACGCCATCCAGCGGTGGCGCGACGTAGCCGACGGGATCGACGACGGTTTGCTGCTGGTCGGATTCGCCCGCGTGAGCGAACCAGCTGTCTGCGTAAAGCTGACGTCCCTTTCGATTGACCGCATCGAAACGCACGCGATCGGTACCAATTTCGTCGATCGGCACACAACGATTCGGATAGCTTTCGCCTTCACCATACGCGCCGTGACACTCGGCGCAGTTTTGATTGAACACTCCCCTGCCCCGCTCCGCTAATTGCACGTCAATGTCGCCGGTGTACCCAGGCGCCTGTAGCGACTCGAGATAAGC
>JBBSJZ010000025.1:0-22118 GCA_038256795.1 Pirellulales bacterium
ACGGACTTCGTGACTCGATACCGCGGCCACAGCTGGATGGAGCGACTCGAAGTGTGGTCGGTCCGCTCGATCACCGGCAAGTTCGACACCCAGTACCAGCACCTGCACGTGATGCCCAGCATGATGGCATCGCTCACCGATTCACTATCGCTCGTGTACCAGATTCTGCCCACATCACCGGGAAAGAGCATGATGCGGGCTTTCGGTTTTTCGCCCAAGTCGCAGCGACTCGGCATCGTCGGTCGCGGTTGGGCCGCGGTGCTCGCTCGCTCCGCCGCCCGGGTTGCCGATACCGTGTTGCAAGAGGACGCGGCCATTTTTCCGCGTGTCCAGACCGGGATTCGCTCCGCTACGAAGCCAGGTATCCTGGGTCGCTGCGAAGAACGTGTGCATGCCTTTCACCAGTTCCTCGACAACAATCAACTGACCGCATCGGAGAACAGCACACCGTGAATTTGCAAGGAAAAGTTGCCCTGGTCACCGGCGCCAGTCGCGGCATTGGCCGCGCCTGTGCAATCCGTTTTGCCGAGCAGGGGGCCAATGTTGTCGTCAACTTTTTATCCAGTCGTGATGAAGCCACGGAGGTGGTGAAACACATTCAATCGTTGGGGCGAGAAGCAATCGCCATTCGCGCCGATGTCGGCAGTGCGGATGACATTCAAGCGATGGTCGAAGCGGTCGAAAATCGATTCGCTGCACTCGACATCATCGTCAGCAACGCGGCAGCAGGCGGATTCCGACCGGTCGCGGAGCTCAAGCCCGCAAACGCCGAAGCCGCGCTAAGGACCAATGCGTTACCCGTCGTGTGGCTGGCCCAAGCAGCGGCCAAGTTGTTATCCCAGCGAGAGAGTTTTGGCAAAGTGATCGCGGTATCTAGCCACGGATCGATGTGGGCCGTCCCGAACTACGCCGCGATCGGTGCTTCGAAGGCGGCCTTAGAGAGTTACGTCCGGCACCTGGCGCTCGAACTGGGACCGTCCGGCATCAACTTCAACTGCGTCTTGCCGGGGATTGTCGCGACTGACGCTGTGAAAACAATGCCCGGGGTCGAGGGAGTGATTCAAGCGGCGATGGAGCGAATGATGGTGCCACCCCGACCGCTCGAGCCCGACGATGTTGCTGACGTCGTCGCGTTCCTTGCGAGCTCGGCGAGCGACATGATTCAAGGACAAACCATCGTCGTCGACGGCGGAGTCAGCGTTCGTGCCTGACACAGCCTCACCGGACCGTATTGCAGATGAATCTTGGCGAGAGTTGACAACGCTCGAGCGTCTATTGCTGCGATACGACCGTCAAGGCGACGGGATGGTGTTTCGTGTCAACTTGCACTTCGATGGCCATTTGGAAGTCGACCGTTTGTGTGAGGCCGTCGAAGCGGCGTTGCGATCACATCCCCTGCTTCGGTCAACGATCAATTCGGATTCACTGTGGCAGCCGTGGACCGACAAAGCCCGTATCTCGTGTTGCGATTGCGACCACCTGGATCCCTCGATCACGCGACCGATATCGCAAATATCGATCGAGCATCAGCCCGGCGTCGAAGTCCATCTTGCAAGATCGAAAGATCATCAGTCGCTGCTCAGTTTTGACTTTCACCATGCCAGCACCGATGGCCAAGGTGGCGGCCAATTTGCACGTGATGTGTTGCGAGAGTATTTCGACCAACGAATGAGAATCAAAAAGTCGCTCGAACCGGCCGACCCTTCGAAACTCTCTCGACGAGGTGCGGCCGCCGGCAAATCATCCGTCGAGCCGCTCAGTGCCCGAGAAAAAGTTCGCGATTTTTGGGCGACCGTTCGAGGCCGCAATGTGAGACTGGACACGCACGCTGCTGCATTCGATGCAGGCATACCGCTCCTGGCGACAACGTTTCTCTCGGAGGAAGAGACTGCCATCATTCACGAAGAAATCCGTCGCCGTAATCATACGCTCAACGATTTCGCGCTCACCGCGAGTTTCTCGGCGATCGCATCCGTCGCTCGTTTCCCGAAGCCAACGGACTACGTGTCGGTGATGAACCCGGTCAATTTGCGGGGCTGGGACGATCGTCGGATGTCGGCTGCGAATCGGTTCGGATTCGCGTTCGTTCGCCGGCGCATCACGGAGTTGGGTCATCCGAAATCTCTGCTCGAGTCGGTCGCGGACCAGATGAGATACGTGCGTGGTCGGCTCGTGTCGAAGGAGTTCATGGAGGGATTCGCACTCGCCGAAAAAATCCCAGGATTGCTCACGGCGGTGGAACGCAGCGGTCGCTTCAGCGCGACGGCGAATTTCACTTGCATGTCCAATTCATCGCCCGGGCGTCGACTCGGTTTGCGCCAGGTCAACGGAGTATGGACCCACGAGGGAGTCTCGATGCGACGAGTCTCCGGCTACGGTCCCCTGCCACCGCAAACGCCATTGTCGCTCGCGCTTTGCGACAGTGGATCGATCATTTCCTTGAACGTCCGTGGTCGCCCAGGACAAGTCTCGCTCGGCCAACTGCAGCAGGTTTGCCAGAATTGGCGAAGCTCGCTGCTGGAATTAGCCGGCACCGAGTCCCAGCGGGTAAACGTCAGACCCAATCTCGGACTAAGATAAAACACATCCGCGCCGCCACGAAGAATTTTCGTGGCAGGCGTCAATGTCTACAAAGCCATCACGTCAATCCACTCGCCGTTATGATTTCCAACTCCTTGATGAAGCTACTTTCGGCTGCCCTCTTCGTGAGTATTGTTGCCGTTCTTGGCTGGGAAGCCAAGAAACAAGTCGATCAATCAACTTCGACGGGGCCGGGCGGTCTATTGGCCATTGATGGCGAAGCGAGCGTGGAGCGAACGTGGGACGATTCGAACGGCTTGCAGGATTCGCGAAGTCGGCTCGCAGTTGGTGAAATGGGAGCGACACCGTCGATCGAAGAGATCTCAACCATTAGCCGCGTTCCGTGGCTAACATCGGAAGTAAATGTTGCTTATGCCGATGCGGAATCGAGTACTTGTCGTCTTTTGCTACCCGAAGTCCCTGTGGCGCCACAGTTGGCGGCGTTGCGTCCTGGAAGTCGTGGACGATTGGGACGTGTCCCTGCGTTGACGGTTGGGTTGGTGCTCGACACAGCCTCGAAACGGAAGTTGCCAGCAATCACGATCGGAAAAATCGAGAGTTATTTCCAGGAGCACCGACTGTCAATCGAACCAACCATTTACCAAAGCGAGACAAACGAACTGTATTTTGGAACGGAATGTCGCGCCGCTTTCTACCAAACTCGTCGACCCGACAGCACGCTTCAACCCGAGCCGATGGTGGAAGAAGCGATTGGACGATTCCGTGCGTTGGGTGTTTTGGGGGCTGAACTTGCCCAGGACCGGCGGACGCTATTGCTTGCGTTTCGATACACCAAGTCACCTGATCGGAGTGAGGTTTCAGCAAGTCTGGTCAGCCCCGAAACCGAGTTTCTGTTTCTGCATTTAGGGCCTGATGCTACTGCGAGAGATCTGAGGCTAAAAGCATTCGTCACGAGCGATAGTCGCCAGACGCTGCAACAGCTCGCCATCCCAGAGGATCTTTTAAAGTCATCGGCTCCGATGATTACGGCGACAATCCGTTTCGATAGCACAGTACTCTTGGGATACTATCCCGCCAGCCCGGTAGTGACGAACGTTGAACACCGCAGCGCCGCAGCGATCTCTCTCGACAGCTTGAGATTCATCACTGCTGACGAAGTCAGTGGTCGGCCTCGGTCGATGGAGCAAATTCTAGACGATTTTTCGGAGCTGGCGAGATCGCACCCCGCGAGTTTAAATCGCGAAAAAGACGATTGGCGAGACTGAACCGGGTCAAAAGATTACCCGACGGGCCATTTTGTACTGTTATTTTGCTGCGATCGGCTATCCTGGGGACGGAACGTTGAGCGAAATCACCCGGTGCCCCTACCCACTCAAACAGCGGCGGTTGACCCCTCCGAGTGAACCGGTCCGAAACGTTTACCGCCATAGTCCTTCAGTTTGTCCCAGTTTTCATTGACTCTATGAACGCCTCAAAGTCTGACGCCGCGGCTAAGTCCAGTCGCTCTGTAGCCGAACGTGCTCCAGATACCATCGACGTGCTAAGCGTGCTATCACGACAACGCTGGACAATCGCCTTTTTTAGCCTGCTCGGGCTCGCTCTTGGAATCGCCTACGCGCTGAACTCGCAAGTTTGGTATCAGTCAGCTGCGAAAATTCTTGTCAGCCAGACCAACGCCGAATCTTCCGAGAAAGCGACCTCCGAAACCGTCAACACAGACGTCCTAGCCAACCACATGGAAGTACTGCGGAGCCGCAAAATTGTGGAAGCGGCGATGGAGCATGGCAACCTCGAAAGCCTCGAATCCATCACCCCGTTCATCACTGACGATGATGATGCGGTGGACTATGTGATCGAGCGACTTGAGCTGACTAAGGGCGGAGTCGGTGGCGCCAAGGATGCGAGAAGTCTTCGCATTGCATTTTCGCACACTGACCCGGAAGAGGCTCGGCAAATTCTGGATTGGATCGTTCTTGAATACCAGGACTTCATTGTCAATCAACTCAAGAATGTGATGAATGGCGCTAACGAGCTTGTCATCAAGGCCAAGAATGAAGTGCAGACCGAGTTGAAGGTGGCCGAAGCCGATTATTTGCGTGCCCGTAAGGAAGCACCTCTTTTGTTTCAGGGGGAGGGAAGCAGTAATATTTACCAAGACAAGTACCGGCGACTCGAAGACGAATTGCTCGATCTGCAGATCCAAGAAGCATCGGTTCGAACGCGACTGGACGGCGTGGTCAAGGCGCTCGACGAGATCAAAGAAAGCAATTCGACGGCGGATCAACTCGACAAGCTCGCATTGATCGATTCGGAAAGTATCGAGCGGCTAGCTCTCTTCGCGGGTTTGGGACTGAATGATTCTCGATCAGCCGAGTTCCAGGCAACACAACCCGAACGCATGGCCGAGGCCCAAACACAGTACAACCATATGCTGGAGCTAATGAGCGAGAAACAGCGGCTCAGCGCAGTGTTTGGCGAAGGGCATCCAAAAGTCCAAGACATTGACGACGAGATTGCGCTCGTGAAAAACTTCTTGGCGGAGCGGCAAGACAAGCTCGCCACGGGGGGTGGGTTGGGGCTGGAGACAATCGGTCCTGAAACGTTACTGCGAGCCTATGTCGGCTTCTTGAAACACGATTTGTCGGCGTTCGATGAACGAAAAAAAGAACTCGAAATTCTCTCCAAAAACGCAGAAAATAAAGCCAAAGATCTCATCGATTTTGAACTCAGAGATCAAGTCCTGCGCAAAAATATTGAGCGTCAAGAAGAGCTGTTCGCAGGAGTAGTCCATCAGCTTCGTGAACTCGACACGGCCCAGGCCCTCAGCGGATACACCTATGAGTTGCTTGAGACACCCCGCTTGGGAATTAAGGTCTGGCCGCTGCTGTCCATCAGCAGTCTGGGTGGCCTCGCACTTGGGTTGCTGTTTGGCGTTTCGCTCGCCGTGGCCAACGATTTTCGTGATGGTCGCTTCAGATCCGCGGCTGAGCTCGATGACGCAATCGGACTACCGACGCTCGGCCGTATCGGAAAACTGAATTCAATTAGCCAAGGCGTCAAGGGCCTGATTGCCACCGAACTCTCTCCCGATGCCGAAGCATTCCGCATGGGGCGCACGCTGCTATTACCGGACATTCGCAGTGGCAAGCTTAGAACACTGGGCCTATCGAGTCCGATGCAGGGTGATGGAAAGTCTACGGTTGCTTCCAACTTTGCAGTTTCAGTATCGCAACTTGGACTGAAGGTCCTTGTCATCGATGCCGACCTCCGTCGTCCGAGCCAGCATCGATATTTCAGTGTCGACATCACTGGCGGTCTGACAGACATCATCGCTGGAACACTGAGTTTTGAGAACTCACTCAAATCCAGTGATGCCGAAAATGTCACCGTCATCACCGCGGGTTCGTCCACCAACACGCCTGCGGAAACGCTGCAAAGCACGGAGCTCGACAAAGTATTGGCGTTGGCCGTCGAACAGTTCGATTTGGTCATCATCGACTTGCCGCCCGTACTCGCGGTTTCCGATCCGCTCGTGGTCGCTCCTCGAATCAATGGATTGATTCTTGTCGTGCGTGCAGCAACAGCTCGCCGAGACGAAGTTGCCAATACGATGCGACGATTGAGATCGGCGGGTGGTGAATTGGTGGGCTGCGTCCTCAACACCTTTGGCAGTGGCAAGAAGTTCAACGCAGACGGTGGCTATTATGGCTACTACGAGTCAAGCTACACTCGGCCGCAAAAGGCGAATCGAGCGGCCGTTAGTTCGAGGATCGCTAAGCCGTCGCGAGCTTCCGGTGACGCGATGGTGGCTGAATCTAGTAACGGCCGGCACATCGAAGACGAGTCAGTCTAAAATTGGCCGAGCGTTCTACACGAGAGTAAACCGGCGATGCGATTGCATCGTCGGCCCACTCTCGTGTGAATTGAGTTGGAGTCCTTAGTTACTCGTGAATGCACTCGGCAATACCGTCACATTGATCCAGTTGAGTGCACCGTTGAGTCCCGCAGACGCTGGCTTGAACTGCAACATCACCACGTCTTCAGATTGAATCAGGATTCGCTCCTTCTCGTCTTCCATCGCGCGGTCCAAGTCGACTCGAATGGGCAGCTGGCGTCCGTCCGGAAGTTTGCGGAGAATTAACACCCGCGTCGGTTCTCTCATGAAGCCCGGTCGACCACCCTGCAGTACAGCTCCTGATTGACCCAAGGGACCGCCAGCCGAACCATTCGCCAAAGCGATCGCTTCGATAACGTCAATGTCTTCGTCGCGGGGCAGGGGAATCCTCGCACCAGGAAGTAGTCCGCCGGAAGTGAAGTACTCGTTGCGGCGTGGGACGAAGACCACGTCACCATCGTTGAGCACCACGTCGCCGGGTGTGAACGGCAGCATTTGGCCGGGGCAGCCCACGAGCGGAATGCGAATCAACTCGGGTCCGCAGCTGCCGATGCTCACTATTTGTAGTAATTGTTCGGGGCTGATGAAGCTGCGCTGAGCATCGGGCATATTGCGTATGACCCACAGCTCTCGCTTAGCATCCGTCCCGGGCAATCCGCCCGTTGATGCCAACGCGTGCAAGACGTCGTTCTCATAGATCGGCAAGTCGATGACTTGCCCTGAGCCTCGGTGGATCTGTTCGTTCACACCGGGTTGAACCAGCGCGACGGGCGTTGAAGGCGTATCTTCTCGCTAGACCACCACGCGTTTAACACGAGGGTTGAGCAGGCCAACCGTAACGCGTTCGCGACCCTTTTGAAGCACCTTTTTATCCATGTAGGTCTTGAGGACCTTGTCCATGGCTTGGGTAATCGTCAGTCCCGCGACAGCGATCGGGTCCACGAGTGGCAGATCGATTGTGCCGTCTTCTCGTACGGTCACCGGCAAGCCTGTCTTCGCGCCTACTTCGGCACCGCGAGGCGGATAGTACTGCTGGTTCACTGCTTGAGAACGCTGCTGCACCGGTGTTTCCTCTTCGCTGGGTGGAAACACCCCAAATACAAAGATGCTGAGCGTATCGCCGCCATCGACGACGTGCTCAGCCGGCCTGGCCTGGCCCAGTGCGGCGTAGGGTAAGGGCGATACACCCTCCTTCGAGCAGCTGATCAAAGCTGGATCGAGTCGGTTTGCGGGAACCGCTTGACGCGCCGAAGATACGAAATGGCACCCCGACGATGCGCTGACCAGTCCCATCAAGAGCACCGCGAGACGCGTGTCGAAGCGAGGTGCTTTCGTCGTCGAATTAACCAAAGAAATTTTCATCATCGAATCCTTTCGCCTCGTTCCAGCGAGCGACTTCCGTGAAGCCCGCGTTTCAACACGGCTAACCATAGCCGTGCTCTTTCAATGCTTGTGTCAGTAACGTTGATCATTTTTGAGGCGGTGAAGCCTCATCCTGGCTTCGACCGCCAATCTCGTTTCGGCGGATGCCTACTTCGGGTTCAGTTGAATTCCGGGAGCGACTTGCACCACCGGCTTGGACGACATACCCCAATCAGGAGCGATGATGGGTGTTGCCATTTCGACGCTGGATGATTCGCTCAAACCAAAAGTCGCCACAGCGGCTTTGATCTCAGGCTTCGCCGGAGTCGTCACGGCTGTCACGTTGGGTGACGACGGCTCCGCAAGTGGCCGAGACACTTGGCTCAACGTTGCTTTGACGTTCGGAGTTGCCGTGACCTTCGGAGTTGCCGTGACCTTTGGAGTCGCCGTGACGTTCGGAGTTGCCTTGGCCTTTGGGGTTGCCGTGACGTTCGGAGTTGCCTTGGCGAGCGGAGTTACCGCCGGTTCGACAAGTGCTTGACTCGCGTCGAGCTTGGTCGCTTGAAAGTCCGAGGCCGAAATCATCGCCAGTTGAATCGTATCCCGCTGGAATACCGAGTCGATCTCGAGCCACACGGGGTCGCTGATGGGACCGCTGACGGTCGCGATCGATGCCGCAGGCTTGGCGTCGGAACCGGGAGCCCACCAGACGCTGTCCTTGACCGCCTTCGCTGCGTCAACTTCCTGGCTCATCCTGGATCCCGACTTTGTTTCGGACTTTGCCGGTAATGATGCGCTGTTCGTCCGATCCGTTGTGAGTCCAGGAGTCGGTGTTACCACCTCGGGTGCATCACTCGCCGACCAAGGCGTTTCGGAGGCCGTGGACGGGGGAACGATTTCCGCAGCGAATTCACCGTCAGTCAACGCTTCGGGAAATGCAGTGAACCCGCATCCACCGGTGGGACAGGAAACCCCGGGCGCACATTGGAACTCGCACTGAGGTAGCGGGCACTCGCACGACGTCCACAATTTCAAGTGGTGTGTGTCCGGGTAACGCAATCCACAAGCGACACCGTCCTGAAATCCGTCGTAGTAAGCGTGACGTTCGTTGTCACAGCTCTCGAGGATTTGCTCGGGCCTCCAATACTTCTGGGGTGCAACGACGGGCGGACATCCTTTGCCTCCGGTGGCAACATCGTAGAAGCCATCCTTCCAGCCCTGCTCGTAATCCTTCGGATAGCAATGCTGTTTCGCCCTCTCGGGAACGCATCGCCAAGCCGCCCGAGCACGGGATTTTTGTGTGTGCTCGTAGTGAGCGTCATTGAATGACGCACATCCAGCCAATGGCATCAACAGCCCGAATGCCAGTACGTAGTTTTTCCAAGTCATACGATGTCCTCCTCCCTGAGTCCTCGATCTACCAGCAAGCAATCGGCCTCAATGCACAGCGAGCTTGCCACGAAACGATTCCTCGTTGCGTACTTTCCAGTCTGATGCACGCATAGCCGGACCAATCCGCACGTTCGGTACTGCCCGGCCATGTGACCGCTCGAACATCACCGCGACTCCTTGGCATGCCATCGCTTGAATGGGGCACGTCGACTCAGGCCGCACGCCAGCGTACGGCGATTAAAACGCCCGTACGCTCTCGCTATGCGTTGCTGCGGTGCGAATGGTAAATTCTGTTTAATTCTCAGGATTTGTGCAGCCTCACTTATTATCATGACCCTTCAGATCACGGAGGAAACTTCCCGTTTATCAGTACAATCCGAAGCTGGCAGAGCGACTTAGCCAGACTTTGACTCATCCCAAGTCTCAACGAGTGCTTTCAATGGTGACGACAGCGCAGCAGCTGCCCAATCGGACCATTTTGACAGAAAACATCGTTTCGACGGATGCGATCGGCTTGTCGGCTCCGTTTGTCGGGATCGAGGCGTTTTCGTCGCCTGAAGTGCGTTCGAGCCGATCCAGCTGGAAACTTCCGGCCGGGACTGCCCAAAAGTTGCAGACGGCGATCCCCCTTGCTTTATGCGACTTGCTGGCCACGTGCGGTAGCTTCTTTACCATCGCCGGGGTTCTTCCCTTGATCACCAGCGTTTCCCTGAATCAACGGGACTTGGAACAGGGAATAGCACTCGGTGTCGTCTACCTCATCGTGGGCACGCTCTTAGGACTCTTTCCCGCGACCGCAGTCAGCCCCGTCTTCGAACTCAAGCAACTGGTGACCGCCTGTGTCATTTCATTCTTAGTGTTGCTCATTCATCAAGTGCTCGTTGACATTGACATCCGAGCGATTGTCGCCATCGCCGCCAGCGGCATGCTCGCATCCGTTGCTGTGCCTCTCACGCGAGCTGCCGCAAGACGCTATTTCTCCCGTTTCGATTGGTGGGGCGAGCGGGCGATCGTGATCGGCACCGGAATCCAGGCCCTGGCTATCTATCGGTTCTATGCGAGAGCTCCCCAGCGTGGGCTTCGACCGCTAGGCGTCGTGGACCCGCACAATAACCCTGATGATGACCAGTTGACACTGCTCGACGACACCACGATTCCGTATCTGGGAACTCTCGCCGAATTACCGCAATTGGCGGATCGAACGCTCGCGCACTGGGGCATCGTTGCCTTGGGCGGGTGTAAACCAACCGAGATGTCCACCGTGATGCGTCGCGCCGCCGTCCTGCCAAGCATCGTGATTTTGCCATCGAGCTTTTCGCTGCCAAGCCTCTGGGCAAGTCCTCGCGAATGCGCCGGGGTGATGGGAATTCAGGTCCGCGACCATCTTCGAAGTCCCGTGGCACGATTCATCAAACGCACGATCGATATTGTTGGCGCCGCTTCGGGACTATTGCTCACCGCACCTTTTTTCCTGGGTGCAGTCGGCTGGGTCAAGTTTGCATCCCCGGGCACGGCGTTTTATGGTCATCAGCGAATCGGCCGTGGCGGTGCGAAATTCAGGGCATGGAAGTTTCGCACCATGGTCGTGAATGCTGACGCAGTTCTTGATCAGCACCTCGAGAGCGATCCGGATTTGCGTCAGGAATGGTTTCGCGACCACAAGCTCAAGAATGATCCGCGCGTCATCCCCGGCATTGGCCGATTTCTCCGGAAATGGAGTCTCGACGAAGTCCCACAGCTTTGGAACGTCTTGATCGGTGAGATGAGCTTGGTGGGCCCGCGTCCGATTGTGAACGCGGAGATCGTTAAGTACAGCGATACGTACTCCCTCTATCTTCGCGTCCGACCCGGACTCACTGGGCTTTGGCAAGTCTCCGGACGCAATGACACTAGCTATGACCAACGTGTTCGATTGGATAGCTACTACGTTAGCAATTGGTCGCTCTGGATTGACGCGTACATTCTCGTCCGCACCTGCCGCACGTTCGTAACTCGAGAAGGTGCTTACTAGTCTATTCAGCCTTCAATACGATGCGTGACGAATTACAATGACCATCCCTGGCAATCCAAGATCACGATTGAATCGTCGCGGCTAGCATATTCCCCTAAGCGTTATGTACCACTTCATCATTCTCGGGCTGGCATTGTTGTGTAGCGGCATCGCGATTCACACCTTCACCACGTATCCGCTTTCCTTGTGGATTCTTCGTCATTTCGTGGGAAACCGCGTCGATCGACCGACGCAATTTGAGTTTCCTTCGATCGCCATTTGCGTTTCGGCCTACAACGAGGGCAAGAGCATTCGTGCCAAGCTCGAAAACCTTCTCCAAATCATTAGTGTTTATCCTGGGAGTGCAAGTGCGCACATCTACAACGACTTTAGCAGCGACGACACCGGAAAAATCGTGGACGCTTATGCTGATCGAATGACCGTTATCCAAGGCAGCCAACGCTCGGGAAAAAGTGCCGGCATGAATGCGCTACTCTCGGATCTCGATGCGGATCTCGTTGTTTTTTCGGATGCGAATGTGACAATCGATGATGATGCATTAAGCGTCTTTGCATCCTTCTTCGAGAATCCAGCGGTCGGTTGCGTTTGTGGAAGTCTTGAATACTACGACTCCGAGACTGGCGCAGCCGCTCAGACGAGTTCGCTCTATTGGCGACTCGAAGAAACCATCAAACAACTCGAATCCGATACGGGATCTGTGATTGGCGCGGACGGTTCGCTTTTTGCAATCAGGCGATCGCTGTTCAGGGCTGTCCCGCACGATATTATGGATGATTTTTTTACGTCGCTTTCCATCCTTTGCGATGGCTACGAGGTGAAGCGAAGCGGTGGTGCAAAGGCGTACGAACGTGCCGCCCAGCATTCTGTCGAAGAGTTCTCTCGCAAGAAGCGAATCGCTTGCCGAGCGGTTAATTGCTGTCGCCATTTGCAATCCCGTTTATCGACCAAAAATATCGGGCTGATCAATCGGTACAAACTCATTTCGCACAAGTACTTAAGGTGGACAGCGGCCGCTTGGCTCATCGCTGCCGCTATCTTTTTCCAGTGGTTCTTTATCATTCAATGGGGCGTAGCGCGGGGCGGATCGCTGGGGATTTTGATGATTCTAGCGTTCGGCCTCGGAGACTATTTTAAATTTCCCGTGTTTCGCCAACTCGCTGAGATGTTGCGATCTTTCGGAGGTGCGGGCCTCGGCGTGATTCACTCGCTGCGCGGTCATCGATATCAAACATGGGAACCCGCATCGACGGCCCGAAATGATGGGACCGCGACAGCATCAACCGCCATGAGCATCAAAACTCGTTTTGGGGACCCTCCAACATGTTGACAATGAAGCGAGTGTTCAAGGCGGGTGTCGCTCGAGCCAGTCGGATTTCAGCTTGGATACAAACCAAAGGCGGCGGACGGTCCCAGCACTGTAATTCTTGCCAGAGCGATGTCGCCAAATTTTATATTTACGGTGGCCGCCCCTTCGGTTGCCCCCTGTGTCGGTCGTCGACTCGCGAGCGATTCGTCATCGAGCTAATCGATCGTGGCGTGCTACCGATTTCAGATTCGACACAGAGTGTCTTGCATGTCGCACCCAGCGAGAAGGGAGTGATCCGTCGTCTCGAAAAGATCCGCGATTATCATCCGGTCGATCTTTTCCCCGAGCTTTATCCAGCGACAAAAACCCAGTCGATGGATCTCATGAAACTCGACGCGGTCGATCGCTACGATCTTGTTTATCTATCACACGTGATGGAGCACGTGCCAGATGACCTGCACGTGTATCGAGGCCTTTTTCGTGCGCTCAAAAACGGTGGGGAAGCTTGGATTTTGGTGCCTTTGTGGGACCAGCCAACAGTTGACGGAAACCCGGAAATGACCGGACAACAGCGTGAAAAGATGTTCGGCCAATGGGATCACGCTCGCCAGTATGGGCCCGACTTAAAGGAACGCATGGAAAGCTGCGGTTTTCGAACCGTTGTGATCAAAGCCTCCGATCTGGATGCGTCCATCGTTCAACGACTTGGGCTGCAAGGCAACGACTGGGTGTTTCGTGGATCGAAGTAGATTGCCCGGTACCGTAAGACTCGCCTTGCTTTTTATCCGCAGCGGCATTCGAAGGGGACATGCCCGCTGGTCGAGCCATCGGCATCGTGCCGCAGTCTCGAGTGGTGCTTGGACGGTGGGGCTGCGCATGGTCACGATTCTGTTTCTGCTGCTCGGAAATGTTTGGGTTGCCAGGCATCTGAGTCGTGAGGAAGCGGGCCTTTTTCTTACCCTCTACAACGGAATTTCGCTGATCGGTTTGCTGGGTCAACTCGGCTTACGAACATCGGTGGTGCGCTGGATTGCCGATTCGTTCGCCAGGGACTTACCCGGAAAAGCGCGTGCGGCGATCGTCACCACGATCCGTCTGACGCACTACAGCTTGTTGCTATTGGTGCTGCTCTCGCTACTCACCTACGTAGCGATTAGGGCTTTGGGGTTCAACGCTCCATTGACGACGTCTCAGGCATTGCTTGCAGCTGCCTGGCTCGGGACGCAAGGAGTTCAGTTCACCCTGCCGGAGGTATTTCGCGGCGAGCACCGTCACGCCCTGGCGGGCTTTCTCGGCGGGACCCTCGCCAATAGTTTGATCTTGCTGGCGTTCATTGCCACGGACTGGTTTTCTCCCAACCATTCTCTTGGCCAAGTACTCGTCATCGTCGCCTGTGCAGGGTTGTTCAATTATGTTTGTGTGATGAGCCGACTGTCGCGAATGCTCGCTCGATTGCCCGCGAACGAATCTTGGCCGATGCAAGATGCATTGCGTGAGTCTTTACCCGTGCTGGGCACCCAGGTGTCTACCGGAGCACTGTTGCTCATCGATACGGTATTGGTCGGGTTACTATCTGGCCCCGTTCAAGCCGCGTTGTATGGAACGGCAAGCCGATTGACGGTGCTAATCAACCTTCCTTTGCAAATGGTTGCTTCGGCAATCTCACCCCAGGTGGTTCGGGATTATGCCAACAAAGATTTGGATGCGATCGAGGATGTATCGCGGCTAGCTGCAACTGCGGCGGCGATTCCAGGACTCGTGATCGCTTTGCTGTTCCTATTTTTTGGAGATTCAATTCTGAGGCTATTTGGAGAGCAGTACGTTGAAGCACACCGGATTTTACAAATCTTGACCATCGGCCAGGTGGTATACATCCTCTCCGGACCGACGGGGACCTTGTTGATGCTCTGCGGTTACCAGAGTAGTACCCTGCGGTTGGTGAGTCGAATTGCACTCCTGAGCTGCGTCGCGCAAGCGTTTGCTGCGTATTGTTTTGGAGCGATGGGCGTCGCGACGGTGGTGATGCTTACGGTGGCTGTGCTAGCGATAACGCAAAGCGTCGCCACAAAGATGTTTGTTGGGGTTTTCTGTCATCTGCGAGTGAGTTTCCGTTGAACGCGATTACTGTAAATAATCAACGCTCCGATGCCTGTGGTGCAGCAGCAGCTATCGATCAGTCAAGGGTTGAACATGACCCGGCGATTCCGAATTTGCATTGGCGGGGGATTCTGGCTCCCGAGCTTCTCAAGCACGATATCTACTACGAGCTGCTAGATCGAGAAATTGGCCAATCCCGCGACTTAACGATGCTCGACGTGGGCTGTGGTCTAACCAACTCACCTCGCGTCGAAAAAATGGCGGAGCTCAGCAAGCGTTTGGGGCAATTTTGGGGCGTGGAGCCGGACACATCTGGAGAGGTGCCGTCGCACTACGGTCGAGTTTGGCGATCAACCCTGGAAACGGCGGATGTTCCCTCCAATAGCGTCGATTTGCTCGGCAGCTATTTTGTGGTTGAACATGTCACGCAACCGGACGAATTTCTGAACGACGTCTTACGCGTGCTCAAGCCGGGCGGTCTTGCGATATCCGCGACGGTGAACCTCAATTGCCTGTTCGCACGTGTAGCGAAGACCTGTCAAGACTGGGAGATTCAAGACCAGGTACTCCGCCTGGTGCGAGGCCGTGAGCGAGTGGAGGAGTATCATTATCCCGCGTATTATCGCTTAAATACGCTGTCGAAGATTGCCCAGCAAATATCGAATCACCCGTCCATTGCTGAAGTTCAGTTGATCTATCTAGAAAATGACGAATGGTTCTATTACTTGCCTCGGCCGTTGCGATTCATGGGCAAGCCATTGCGTGGCATGCTGCATCGCCGACCCACAAATTATACTTATCTCTTCATATCTATTCGAAAGCGGCCGGAAGCATGATCCACTTAGCCAAACGGCTTGCGTCGTGGCTGCCCCGATCCGTCTGGCAAGGAATCCAGCAAGGGCATTATCATTTTCTGATCCGCACCGGCAAGTTCCTGCACCATGAGCCGGAATTCCAGCGATTGTAGGAATGGGTGAAAAATGGTGACACCGTGATCGACATCGGCGCCAGTATCGGGATTTTCTCATCTAAACTATCTGAATTGGCGGGCCCCCAGGGCCATGTATCCGCGTTTGATCCCGTGCCGCGAACCTTTTCGCTGCTAACCGCAAGTTCTTAGCGATTTAAGCATCCTAGCATGACGCCTTTAAATGTGGCGGCGTCGAATAGTGTTTGGAGATTCAAACTCAGCGTGTCAAGATTCGAGAATGGATTGACAGCCTACACATGGGCTTCGATCGATACGGATCATGGTCAAGGCAGCGTCGAAATTGCGGGTGATGCACTGCGATTGGCTCAGTGCAAATTCCGAATCGCGTTTCATTCATCAAAATGTACGTCGAGGGACATGGGCTGAGTGAGCTGCAAGGATTGGCCAAGTTACTCCAACGCGATCTCCCCCGCACTGGTCCTTGAGGGTAATGACGCCGCCGTGAACGGATTTCTGAGCGACCTCGGATACCTTGTGACTCGCCGACCGGGGTCGCCGATCAGTTTCTATACGCACATAACCAGGGAGCAGCCAAGATACGAGAAGTACCCGATCACGGGTTTTTATGACCGGCGATGCTATGGAAGAATTCGGCGGTGTCTTTGCCAATCTTTGGCCATGCCAAGTCGTCTAAGTTGGGGCGTCCATGGATTGGGATGCAGTTGAGCGTGTTTTCGAGTATCGGAAGTGTGAGCTCTCCGTGATACGTTTTGACCCACTCATTTCCAATCATTTCTTGCAATTCGGGTATTGCCCCAATGTGCGGAGCGAGGATCATGCGGTCGAGTGATAAGGCAAGAACTGCGCTTCCGGAGTTGAGGATGCTTTTGAACGGGAGCACGGCCAAGTCACAGGCTGCAAAATATAGGGGCACCTCCTCAGGGCTAATGTAGCCAAAGTGGAGTCGAATGCGCGGATCTCGGCTGGCAATCGCTTCCAATTCATGTTGCTCGGTGAGATCTTTGCAAGGACCGGCAATCACCAGACGCAAATTTGCTCGCTGTGAGTTACTAATTAACGTTGCCAGTGCGGGCAGATTTTTGTACGGCCGAATTAGCCCAAAGCTCAAGACAATTGTCTCCTCGCTGGACCATCCAAGGTCGAAGCGAGCATCGTCTCGAGATTTTGTTGAGAGGAATTCGTCGCGGTAGTGCCCGTGAGGCGTGATCGCAGCGCGTACGGACTTTAGCCTCGGGTAAGCAACCGTCGCCGCAGCCAGCCCCACTCGTGAGGGCGATAAGATTCCGTCGACCAGTGAGACAAACGCGTTCATGTAGACTCGGACCCAGCGAGGATAGAGCACCTCGTGGGGGAAGACGTTGTGCACGGTCCAGACGATTTTGGCGCCACCGATCGTTTGCTGCAGTCTCAGCAGCAGCAGAATCACCGAGCCCGCGACGAACTGAAACAAGAGCCCTTTCCGCAGGAGCGCCATGTCGGGCCAGTGAACATGGATGACATCCCACTGAAACTTTAGCAGGGACCGGAAACTTAACTCACTCGTTTCAACCTGATTGGGGGCCGTGTGTAACTGAACGAGGTACGAGTACGGATTCTCGAGGCGTTTGCGAGTTGCCGGCCATGCGAGCACGCGGAGCGGGCGTGCAGTTTTTTTAGGGGCCATTGAAATTGGGACGCCGTTTTTGGATCGATAGGGGTTCGACAATGGGAGTGGCCATGATTAATCTGATACACGAGCACTCAAAACTATGAACAGCTTAATTGAGCGTGTCGAGCGTGCGAGAGTGGTGTGAGCACTGCCCGGGCGTTTCCCTACAACCGTGGTCGCTGCGCATTGTTTTTTTTCATTGATTGAGGGTATTAAATTGTCGAAGTCGCCTGCATTGACTGAAGGCACTCGCATCGATTCGGAGCGAGAGTTTCACAACAAGCGTTTTACGGAGGAGGTGCGCCAGCCTACTCACCGATTCTACCACGCTGTTGGCCCCGCTTTTGATCGATATCATCGACGCATGAGAGAATTGTCGCACGGCAAGGACGTGCTGGAGTACGGATGCTCGGTGGGAACCAAGTCGCTGGGACTCGCGTCGGTGGCCTCGTCAATTACAGGGATTGACTTATCAGATGTCGCAATCGCTAAAGCCCAAGCGAGCGCTCACGAAGGGAGGATCGCAAACGCAAATTTCATAGCAATGAATGCTGAAGCGATGACTTTTGAACGGGCAAGTTTCGACTTCGTATTCGGATCGAGCATCCTCCATCACTTGGACTTAAAGGCTTCGTACAAGGGCATTGCTGACGTGCTGCGTCCGTCTGGCACGGCACTGTTTCTTGAGCCGCTTGGACACAATCCAGCCATCAACGCATACCGAAATCGCACGCCGGAGTTTCGGACTCCGGACGAACATCCGTTATTGCGTAAAGACTTCGATTTAGCGAAAAATTATTTTTCGGATTGCAATATCCGTCTCTATGGCCTAACCACGCTGGCTGCAATTCCATTTTTAAAGTATTCATTGGCTGGATCTGCTGCCATGCAACTTGGCCGAGTTGTGGACTCAGTCATATTGTCGCTACCGGCGGTTCGCTGGTTGGCATGGTTCAGCGTGATTGAGTTGAAGAAATAGCCTCGCCCATTGCCATCGAGTCTGAATTCTGGGGAATCGGGCATCGTCGGCAAGCTCATTCGGCGAAGCGGCAATATGCCGCTCGACGTCTCAGCTAGGCCGATCAGACTCACAAGTCGAATCGATGCGGTCGAGAAGTCGGCGAATTACTTTAGCGGGAGAACCCACCGCCACGCAGTTCGCAGGGATGGACTTTGTGACAACTGAACCAGCGCCAATCACTGAGTTCTCGCCAATCGAAACACCTTTTAGGATGGTCGCTTTCTCGCCGATCCAAACGTTGTTTTCGATGCTGATGGGCGCCGTCACCAACTCATTTCGATCCATCCGGCCTCCGAAAAAGTCGACTCGATGATCATGGTCAATGACTGTTGCATAGGGACCGAACAAACAGTTGGTACCAATTGTTATTTGGTGGTGGGCAATGATTCTCGCGTGGCTATTAAAAAAACACTCGCGTCCCAGCGAAAGCGTTCCGTTACTGAAGAGTGTGCAATCACTCGACACCAAGCATCGGGCACCAATCTCCATGGTGGCGTGGGGAGAACCAAGGATGATCGAGCACCTGGTGTCCACGGAACTGCTCCAGGGTCCGGAAATCCGTCGATGAACTATCTTGCAAGCCCCGAATCGAAGGATCCCGAGGAGTTTTTGAATGACTGTTCGGTGATAGAGTCGCACCATTTAAAATCTTTTTACAATCGCTAAGAAAAGAATTTGTCAAGAGGTACTCGATCGCTCAACGTTTTTATTTAAATCCTACAAAGCACCGCCTTCCAATCACCCCTGTCGATTTAAAGATAGCCACGCGTAGAAATGATACTGGACGAAACTCTTAAGAGCATTGCTGATAACGTACAGGCATGAATGCCAGGCTGGTGCTATTTTGCACACTACGAGTCAACCCGCTTCGCCTCCGAATAGCTAATCCAGGATCAAATGGGGCAGCTTGGAGCGGCGAGCAAACACAAGCCCGTCTTCACTGTCACTGGAATCCATCTCAATGCTTTCGACAATCTCGTAACCGAAGCCTTGGAGAAGCGAGATGCACTCGCAGTGTAGTTCCGGGGCGTGAGTGCTAATGAACAGATTGTCGATTGCGCCGGCCCTCAGCATTGTTTGAGCACCACGGATCATGTCTGCTTCTGCGCCCTGAATGTCTGAATGCAGGATTGCGAGGTGCTCAATTCCTTTATCGCGGCAAACGGCGTCGACGCTCGTCACGCAGATGCCATCTTCGGCCTGGGCTTCAGCTTCACCAACGTAGGCCTGAAGGAAAACGCCGGACAGTGCATTGAGAGCAAAGTTTTTCTCGCCAAACGCCATTCGAGAACGGTCGGGTTCGACCATGACCGCCAGTGAATCGGGATTAGCGGTCTTGAACCAAATGGAATAAAATGCCCAGTACGAGCCGAGTTCCAGCATCGTCGGTTGATTATCAAGGGACTTTAATACTTGTTGAAATAGGTATTCCTGGCGTGGCTCATGGACGCCTTGAGTGCGGCGCAATACATACTTGAAATTCGAGCCGTAATAGCTGCCCGGCAGGACCTTTACGCCGTTGTGCAGAACGAGCTCGCCCGCGACAATTGTCCCCGCATTGGGCACTTTCGGTATCCGTTGAAAGTCTGGTGATTCGAGCACGGCTCGCACTCGCTTGCGATGGATCTCAGGTGCCCAGAGGTACTCCAAGACAATCTCTTTGCCAATCGCCAGGGCCGTCCCGACAAGGGGCATTTTTTTCGCTCGGCGGTAGGCGGTTCGCAACCTTCCACCAGCCGCCGCTTCGACAGCTCGATCAGTCGGGGTGGGGACGGTGGCTCGTGCGGTATCGATGTTGACCATGGGGCCGGCAAGTGAGTGGGTTGCAAGTGGAGCTTGGTGGGGCGACCTTGCCATTGCTCCAGCGGTTTCAGCATTTTGTGCCACGTGTCTCGAGCCGACATTGTCGTTGCAACGAACTAGAATGCAACATCAGTACATAGCGAAGCGTCTGGTTTTTGCGAGCCAGCCCTAGTGGGCTGGCGAGCACTGCGTCCGACTGGTGAATTCGGTTGGAGCACCTATACTCAACCACGGAGTGTGTGATTTCGGCTGGCCCACCCATGCTACCTCGATCATTGCCAAGCACCGTCAATTCATCGTTCTCGAGCCGCTACCCATTGAAGCCTATGTCGCTAGATCACTTACTAAAGTTCTGTGCATTTACGATCCTGGCCATTGCATGCTCGATGGGTGGCTGGTCAGGTGCGATCGCTTCAGAAGGGGCTCTTCGCTTCATTGTCGCCGGATCGATGCTTGCTGGAGTCCTCTTGCTGACGGTCCAAGTGCTTTACCGAGGCTTTAGCCGGGGTGAAATGGTTTGGATCGCCATCGGCGGGGTCACGATGGTGATCACGCAAACGATTGCGTTGACGATGGGCACGGCGAGTCCAACCATAAACTATTCAAGACTCTTGACGCACTTGTTTCAGCAGTCACTGGTCGTCGGCTGGCTACTGTTCTGCCTCGAATGCGATTGGCGAGGGAGCTGGTTTTGGCGTGGGATGCTATTGGTCGGTGCGAGTGTTTCGATCGCCAATCTGGTCTTATGGAGCAGGTCGAGCTTTGTATTTCCGTTCGAGGGATTTGGTACAGGCAAGAATGGATTGGCGGCGTTCAGCCTGCTGCTGCTCTTTTTTTCGCTCGTCGCGATGCTGAATTTGCGAAGTCGATGGGATCGGTTGTACTGCGCAGTGGTGGGTTTGTTATCCCTGATTTTGCTGGCGGCATCGTTTGGTCGCGCCAGCATTGCCTGTTTTTTAGTGGGGGCTGCATTTCTCCCGATCCTCCCCTTACTTCGCCAGAGCCGCGCGGCTTCGTGGGCATGCTTCGCATTAGTGGGGTGCATGCACTACGTGGTCATCTACGGCTTCTCAGACTTGGGTGACAACCGCTATTTTCAGTCGCTCGAGAATTCATTTCTTGCGGCGTCACACTCATTGCATAGCGGCCGTGAGCAATTGTGGCCCTACATCACCACGCAAATCGCGGATCATCCTTGGACCGGTCACGGCACGAATCAGGATTGGCGATTCGAAATTGACCGTTTCGGTCAAAAGTACGAATTGTCGCCGCACAATCTATGGCTCGCGATTTTGTTCCAGACTGGATTGCTCGGACTAGCCGGCACGATCTTTTTTTTGGCGACGGTCTGGCAGGCATCCATCAGCCGTCGAGCTACATCGGGCGTCGCTTGGCTTAGCGCGGGGTTTCTCTTGACAGTATTGCTTCGTGAAGCCTCTGAGGTTTCATTGACTCAAAACACATTGCAGATCGGCTTGGGCAGTTGGGCGGCGATCGGCTGTGGCATTGCCACCACGATGGGCCAGCACTCGCGAAATCAAGTACTTGATGAGGACGATGCGTTGGAGGATTTCGATTGATGCTGAGTTCATTGACGAGCTACTGCCTCTTCTTTGCACTGTCGCTGTCCTTGGGGATGTTTTTTGCATGGCGACATGGCTGGAAGACGGCGCTCGGCCCAGCCATGGCAGCCGCACTGCTTGCAGCCACTTGGTTCAATATTCCCTTTTTGGGGATGCCGCTAGATGTTCGCTCCTCAACGGCTATTTTCTTTTTGATCGCGTTTTGCTTTCACTCTGGTCGACTGATCTTTAGCCCGCTGACGACGCTGGATTGCTTGATCACCGGAATCGTCGTCTGGCATGTGATTTCAGACACGTACCACGGCGGCTACCTACCCAGTGTGTTCACGCAGGCTTACGCGGAATGGGTGCTTCCTTACGCTGCCGGACGTTACGCCGTTGTGCACCGAGGCGCCATTCAGCGAATGACGCCTTGGTTCGTGGCTGCCGCAGTCGTGCTCGCCATTGCCGCATGCATCGAATCCTACTCGGGGATGAACTTCTGGAGTTCGTGGTTGACGCCGATTG
>JBBSJZ010000026.1:0-22028 GCA_038256795.1 Pirellulales bacterium
AATGAAAACGGCGAGGCACGCTGCGATTTTCAACGAACACGGAGCCAGTCGATTCATTGCGACCGTCAAAATCATCATCGTCCACCGCCCCAAAGAGCCACAACTTGAGCACAAACGGTCGCAACCGGCGTCAACGTTCGCTCATCCACCTTGATTCTAACGTAGCGTTGCACCGGATGCCCGTCATTGCCTTTGAAAAGCCGAATTGCCATGCCCAATCAACTCCGCCGCTACGTAATCACCGCCGCAGTTTGGTTCGCTTCGATCCTTCCCGCCCACGCCCAAATCTCTCCGGCACTGGTCGAGTTCTCGGTCGCAGGAAAGATCCAGCAAGGGTTGCGACTCGTCGAATTCACCCAGGAGACCGTTATCATGGGCCGCGACGGATGGCTGCATTCGCTCCAGCCGAGTTCCGAGATTCGCGAGATTTCCGGACAATATGAACCGCTTCCCGCCACGCAATTGCGCAATCAGCTTCGCAGCGAGTTTGGCCGCGACTTTGAAGTCATGGCGACTCAACACTTCCTCGTCGTTCAACCCACGGGGCGTGGCGATCGTTGGCCGACGATGTTTGAAAAGTCGCACCGCGCGTTCCTCAGCTACATGGCACGCCACGGCGTCGACGTTCGCGATGGACGCTTTCCGATGGTCGCGATCGTATTTCCCGACGAGGCCGCGATGTATCAAGAATTGCGACGATTGAAGATTGATATGACGCGTGTCGCCGGTGTTTATGCGAATTCGAGCAACCGAGTGATCACGCATGATGGTGGCCGCAGCGAAGCTACGGCCGCCACGGTCCGCCACGAAGCGGCTCACCAGTCGGCGTTCAACTCCAGCGTCCACAGCCGAATCAATGACACGCCAAAATGGATCACCGAAGGCGTCGGCCAAATGTTCGAACCCGCCGCGATGGGCGATGCGAGAACGTCCAACGACACCCGCGAGTGTTTGAATCGCGACAGCATGTCGGTGCTCAAAAAACAATTCGACTTGGGCGACTCGAATTGTCTCGCGGAATCCATCGCGAATTTAGTGAGCGGTGATGCGATGTTCGAGAACGACCAACAAATCGAAACCGCGTACGCCGTGTCCTGGGCGATGATGTTCTACCTGGCGAATCGTCAAACGGACGCCTTCGCCGCCGTGCTCAACGAGACCTCGAGTCGACCTCCGTTCATCGAGTATCGACGAAGCGACAAGGTGAAGGACTTGCAAGCCGCAACGGGGTGTGACGCGCACGAGTTGAGCAAGCGAATCGTGCGGTTCTTGGAATCGACTTGATACGATCGACAACACATTACCTTTCAACCACCCACACCGGTGCTTCTGAACCACTCACACCGGCCGGCGACGATGCCCCAGCCCTGACTGATGCGGCTTTCTCGCCGCCATCGGCTTGACCGCTGGAGCAATGACCGCCGACACCACCGGCTTCGCTTTCTGCTTTGGCTCCGCTTGGCCGGACCGCTGCTTCGTGACGTCGAGTACCTCACGGGCGAGTCGCAACCAGCCTTCGCCCGTCGCTGGGTCACCGAGTTCGACGTCCTTCACCGGGACGTACGCTTTGCGTTTGTCGACGACGCGTACCTCGTGCGGCGCGGTCCGCGAGAGTTGTTCGATCCGTGATCGATTGCCATAGTGAAGCACGATGAATCGCGAGTCGTTGGTGATCGAGGCGATTTGCCACGCGGCGGCATCGAGTCGCAATTCCGCGAGCTCAAGCATCCGCCGTGTCGGTGCCGGAATCGGGCCGAAACGATCCAACAGTTCTTCGTGCAACTCTTTTATTTGCACCGCGTTATCGATCCGCGCGAGCCGACGATAGATGTCAATCTTGAATCGCAAGTCTGAGACATAGTCCACCGGCAAGTACGCTTCGACGGGCAAGTCAATATCAACCGCCGCCGACAATTTCGGCGGTAATTTCTGAACCTGACGCACCGCATCCTCAAGCAATTGGCAATACATCTCGTAACCGATCGCCGCAATGTGCCCGCTTTGTTGACTACCGAGCAAATTACCGGCGCCACGAATTTCGAGATCACGCATCGAGATTGCGAAGCCCGCGCCCATGTGACTGAACTCCTCAATCGCTCGTAATCGCTTGGTCGCTTCCGGCGTCAAGTGCTTGTGAGCGGCGATCATCAGGTAGCAATGCGCCTGGTACTTGTAACGACCGACGCGGCCACGAAGCTGGTGCAAGTCACTGAGCCCGTAGTGGTCGGCATCATCGACAAAGATCGTGTTCGCGTTGGGAATATCGAGTCCGCTTTCGACGATCGTGGTCGCGAGTAGCAAGTCGAACTTGTGATCGATGAAGTCCACCATGACTTCCTCGAGTTCGCCTTCGCCCATTTGGCCGTGACCGATGCCGATACGAACTTCCGGCACGATGCTCTTGAGCTTGTCCGCCAATTGGTGCATGTCACCGATACGATTGTGGACAAAGAAGATCTGGCCGCCGCGATTCAGTTCACGGACGATCGCCGAGCGAATGAGTTTCTCGTCCCAGCGAGTTACACGTGTCTCGACGGCCATCCGCTCCGACGGTGGCGTTTCCAAGTTGCTGATGTCGCGAACGCCGACGAGAGCCATGTGCAGCGTCCGAGGGATCGGTGTCGCCGAAAGCGTCACCACATCAACGTTGCTGTGCAGCGTCTTGAGACGTTCCTTGACCGCCACACCGAATCGTTGCTCTTCGTCAACCACGACGAGTCCGAGGTTTGCAAAGTCGACATCCTGGCTCGCCAATCGATGCGTACCGATGACAATGTCCGCGCGTCCGGCTTTCAACCGTTTGATGTTCTCACGCTGTTCGGCAGACGTGCAAAAACGGCTGAGTTTAACGATCTCGACTGGGAACTCGGCCATCCGTTTGCGGAAGCTGTTGTAATGTTGCTCGGCAAGCACGGTCGTGGGGACGAGCACCGCGACCTGATAGCCACTAATGACGGCCTTGAACGCAGCCCGCATCGCGACCTCAGTCTTGCCGAAGCCGACGTCACCACAGATCAACCGATCCATCGGCTTGGGCGTTTCCATGTCAATCTTGCACGCTTCGATGGCACTGAGTTGGTCCGCCGTTTCGGTGTAGGGAAAGCTCGCGTCGAATTGCTTGATCCACTCGTTGTCGACATCGAATGCGATCCCCCGTTTGGACGATCGCTCGGCTTGCATCTCGAGCAACTCAGCCGCCATATCGGTGACCGCGCTTTCAGCCGCCTTTTTCTTGCTCGCCCAACCTTGGCCGCCGATCTTGGCCAACCGCGGCATCGTTTTGGTGCCGCCGACGTATCGTTGGATTAAACCGATCCGCGATGCCGGTACGTAGATCTTCGCTCCCTGGTCGAACTCGATCGTCAAATGCTCCAAATGTTGACCGTTCTTTTCGATCGTGTGCAAACCTCGATACAGCCCAATGCCGTGCGACAGGTGCACGACGAGATCGCCGGGCTCGAGTTGCAAAAAGTTATCGATCGGTTTACCGCGCGATCGCGATCGACCGCGGCGCACGGGCGAGCGATGGAACAATTCGGCGCCCGTCAGCACGAGTACCTTGGCATCCACGAGCCGGAAACCGCCGCTGAGCGAACCGACCGTTAAGTGCAACCGCCCGCGACGCTGGGCATCCGTGTCCGCGAGCAACTCCGTCAATCGCTCACCGTCCGCCGGCGTGTCGCCAACGACGATCACATCGTGGCCAGCCGCGATGGTGTCGAGACGCTGGCGAGTCTCGTCAAGCGATGCCGCGAAGCTATCCGCCGTGCTGCTATGCAAATCAATGAGCACGTCGCCGCCCGTCTCACTCAGCGTCGTGGCCGTGACAATACGGTGACCGGCGAGCGACGCCATCAATCCCTCGAAATCGAGGAATCGCGATCGATCCGCAAGCCGATGCAGCAGCGCGTCCGCCGAAGCTTTGGCATCATGCGGATCGACGAGCACCACGACGGTATCCGCCGGCAAGTAATCCGAGATCGGACCGAGGCTCAACGTACTCGGCGATCCCGGACGAGGACTGGCAGGCTCGCGAGATCGATCGGCCGCCTCATCCGACAGCGGATCTTCGGCAAATGGATCCGTGGCGAGAGGATCCTGATCCAGTGGATCGCCCTTGGACAATCCAATCGCTGCGATCTCGACGCTTTGGAGTGACTCGATACTCCGTTGACTAGCCGGATCGAAGCGGCGAATCGACTCGATCTCGTCACCGAACCATTCGATGCGGATAGGTTCGGGCTGGTCTGGCGAAAAAATATCGAGCAACCCACCGCGGGTCGCGAATTCACCCGCGAATTGAACGCCCGTCGTGGCGGCAAAACCGGCTTCCGCGAGCCACCGTCGGATTTCCTCAGGAGCAAGTGTCTCACCGACTCGGATTCGCCGCGTCGAATTCTCAAGCACTTCGGGAGTCGGCACGAGTTGCAGTGCCCCACCGATGTAAGCGGTCACCACGAGCGGCTCGGGCGAGTCGGAATTTCGGACGCGGAGTTGCTACAGCACCTGCAATCGGTCCGCGTAATCCGCGTCGCGGATCGATTCCGGAGTCCCGTCGCTGGCTGAAAGGGGTAACGCGACGCAATCCTTGACGCCAAATGCTTTCACATCGCCCGCCGTCACGTCGGCATCCGCCGCTTGCGGAAGCAGCACCAGCACATGCGGCGAATGACGCACGAGCGTCGCCGCGAGTAACCCCCGCAATCCGCCCCAAACACCGGAAAAAGCTAGATCTTGACCCTTTTTCAGCTTCTTCAGGCGCGCGCCAATACCCTCGGCCTCGTCCAGTAAACGGGGCAAGTCACGGAGCTCTCGCAAGTTCATGGAGGTCGAGCGAGCCAAATCCAGGGTCCTCGAGTAGACTCGAAACGAGAAAAATTCTCATTCTCGCGACGCCCGTAACAGACGGCGCGAGACAAAAAACGTATCGTGGATGACCGACTCTGCAAACACCGAACCGCAAACTTTAGGTACCAGGCAAATGACGATCGGAATCGGCATCGTGGGCTGTGGCATGATCGCGAACTTCCACGCGAAAGCCGTCAAGGACGCTCAAGGATTAGAACTCATTGGCGCCACCAGTCGCCGCCCCGAAGCGACCGCTGATTTCGCCGCCAAACATGGGTGCTCGGCTTTCGAAACGCTCGAAGCGATGCTGGGCGACCCGCGCGTCGGCGCGATCTCCATTTGCACGCCCAGCGGTGGGCACCTCGATCCAGCCCTCGCGGCCGCCGCCGCCGGAAAGCACGTGGTCGTCGAAAAACCACTCGAAGTCACCACCGAGCGCTGTGACCAAATCATCCGCGCCTGTGACGACGCCGGAGTGCGGTTGGCTGTCACCTTCCAGAGTCGCTTTCACGAATCGAGTCGGCTCATGAAAAAAGCAGTCGACGAGGGCCGTTTCGGCAAAATCACGATGGGCGACGCCTACGTCAAGTGGTTTCGAACGCAACAGTACTACGACAGCGGTGCTTGGCGCGGAACATGGGCTCTCGACGGCGGTGGGGCGCTGATGAACCAAGCCATCCATAGCGTCGATTTGCTGCTCTGGCTGATGGGCGACGTCGTCGAAATTAGTGCCATGACGGCGACGATGACGCACGAGCGCATCGAGGTCGAGGACGTTGCCGTCGCCACGTTACGCTTCGCAAACGGTGCCCTCGGCGTCATCGAAGCCACCACCACCGCCTTTCCCGGAACCCTCAAACGAATCGAAATTAGCGGCGAGCACGGTACGGCAATCCTCGAGGAAGAAGACATCAAAATGTGGCACTTCGCGGAGATGACCGCCGCCGATGACGAACTCCGTGAACGGATGCTGGGCAAGACGAAAACCGGTGGCGGCGCCGCAGACCCGGCCGCAATCGGACACCACGGTCACACCCGAATGTTTGAGGAATTCGCTCAGTCCATCGCGGAGAATCGTCCCAGTCTCATTGATGGCCACGAGGGCCGGCGTAGCGTCGAAGTAATCTGTGCCATCTACGAAAGCGCCAAAACCGGACAACGCATCCGATTGCCAGCAACGCTCAAGACTGCCGGGCGTTGAAGATACAGCGTCTTTTCGATCACGCCTCAGGGAGATCGCGTCGTGATGAAGCGTCTTAATTCAGCCGGCCGTTGCTCGAGTAACGGTCAACCTTTTATTTCTCGCGCAATGCTCAACCGCCACGCGAGCAAGATTTGTGGCACGGTTGTCGCTATCCCTCACGCCTGCGTTCGGGTTTCGAAGATCGTTCTTCCGTGTTGCCTCGCGGCACTCGCGCTCATCGCTACCAGCCCCGCGCACGCTCAAATCGAGCACGAGACTAACGAGATCGCTCGCTGGGAATTCAGTTCCGAAGAAACCGCCCCGCCGACGCCACACGGAAACATCGGGCGGGACCAGGCTGGTCCACGACCGCCAGAATTTCCGCAGATGTCAACCAACAATACGGCCGTTAAACTGGATTCGGGCGCGTACCTGTCGGTCGCCGACCCCGGTCCAGAGAGCGAGTTCGATTTCGACAACGGTGACGAGATCACACTGGAAGCTTGGGTCAATCCGAGCAGCGTTCGGGATGGCCAGCCGCTTTACATCGTCGGCAAAGGCCGAACCAATTCGCCGAAGTTCGCACGCGACAATCAGAACTGGGCGTTGCGGATCGTCGGCAAGGACGGACAAGCTCGCGTCAATTTCTTGTTCGCCTCGAAGCTGTCGACTAGCGACCAACATTGGCACCGCTGGACGTCCAAGGCGGGCTTCCCCGTGTCCACGGGTTGGCACCATGTCGCGGTCACGTACGAGTTCGGGAATCCGGAGTCGATTCGCGGCTGGGTCAACGGCAAGTCGACCGACGGCACGTGGGACATGGGGGGCGCGACCCAAGATCCGCCCGTGGTCGATGACGACGAAATTCGTATCGGTAACGGTTTTGCCGGAATGCTGGATGCTGTGGCCATTCATCGCGGGGTGCTCGATGACAAGACTTTGGCCGCTCGTTTCAATCGTGTCGGTGAAGAACGCACTGTCAAACTCGCAATCGAAACGATGCCCGATCTCGGTGACATTCCCATAGGCCAGGTGCTGTTTCAGCTCAGTGAAAACATGCCCGCTGGCGATCGTTGGTTGTACGAAGCCGAGTCGTGGCCTGCCGAATCAACTCGCTGGATGGGGGATTCGTTTCTGTTATCGCGGATTCCGATTCGTTATGACGACTGGGGCATTCGCTCCAGCTGGAATGCACCGCTGTTGCTTCGCATCGCCGGAGACGTTGAACTCCCCGTGGGTCAACACCGCTTCTTAGTCCGCGACCGCTCGCTCGGTCGATTGTGGATCGACGGCAAACTGGTGAGTGATACCAAAACGTTCCGCAAGCGTAGTGGAAACCTCGAACCCATCGTGCCAGTCCCCGAACCGACGATCCCGGGCGCACGACGACTGCCGTTTCCACAACAAGAATCATTCACGCAGTACACGTTTCCACCGCATGGTAACCCGCTCGAGTCTCAATCGCCGCGTCGTGTTCGCGTCGTTTTGGAATTGCTGGTCGGTGGCAACGGCAATCGCACGGAATCGGGTGAAGTCTGTGTTGCGGTGCAAGTCAATTGCGAAGGACCACTATTCGTCTTGAAGCCCGAACAATCGTCGCCATTGATGCTGACGGACGAAACCATCGAGCCAGAGTTGCGCAAGGTCGAGAGCGCTATGGTGGCGTTGGACGATACCGCACGTCGTCAAGCCGCTAAATCACAAGACGCTTTCTGGCAACGACGGCACGAATTCGCAACACATTCTGTGAAGCGGATACTGCCACAACTTGAGAGTGCCGAAGTGCATCCGGTCGATCACTTCATCGCCTCAAAAGTAGCCCTCGCGTTGCAGCAGGCACAACAAACCGATGAGCAAACCACCGAGCACTTCCACCACATTGTGATGCCGATCCTCCAGGAGCAATGCTTCCGTTGCCATGGAGAAAAAGACAAAGGCGGCCTACGACTGACCACACGAGAAAGTGCATTGTCCATGGGCGATTCAGAATTGCCCGCCGTCGTACCGGGTGATCCTGACGCCAGCGAATTGATGGTGCAAATACGCGATGGCAACATGCCACCGACTGGCAATGGTTTATCGGAACCGCAAATTGCCATCCTGGAAAAATGGATCCGCGACGGTGCTGTTTGGCCCAGCGCTCCCATCGCTCCAGAGGCAATCGCTCAATCGCCCGTTGTCGATGATGCAGCATTCCTGAGGCGTATTTACTTGGACACGGTGGGGACCGGGCCGACAGAACACGAAGCTCGCGAATTTTTGGCGAACGATGATCCCACGAAACGGACGGCTCTGGTCGAACAACTTTTGCACGACGAGCGTTACGCTGATCATTGGGTCAGCATGTGGATGGATTTGCTGGCCGAGAATCCCACGCTGCTCAACCAATCACTGAACTCTTCAGGACCCTTCCGATGGTTCTTGCATGAATCGCTGCGTGACGGAAAGCCGCTCGATCAAATGGTAACGGAGTTAATCTTGATGCGAGGCAGCGCCCATGAGGGCGGTAGTGCTGGCTTCTCGATGGCCGGAGAAAACGACTCACCGATGGCCGCCAAAGGTCATATCGTCGCATCGACCTTCCTAGGCATCGAACTGCAATGCGCTCGCTGCCACGATTCACCCTATCACAGCACCACTCAAGAGGACCTCTACTCGTTGGCCGCGATGTTGAATCGAAAACAGCTCACGCCTCCAAAAACGAGTCGTGTGCCGGACGCATTCTTCGAAGCTATCGGCCGCGAATCACTGATCCAGGTGACGTTAAAACCGGACCAGCAGGTTCAACCGAAATGGCCATTCGCGTCCTTCACCGGTGTGGATGATGGACCGCCAATCGACGCTCTGGTTCGCGACCCGAAAGACTCGCGTGAACGTCTGGCTGCACTCGTAACGTCGCCGCAAAACCATCGGTTCCCCCAGGTTGTCGTCAACCATCTGTGGAATCGTTTGATGGGGGCCGGCATGGTTGAGCCGGTCAATGATTGGGAGGGCAAAATAGCCAGCCATCCTGAATTATTGCAGTGGCTAGCTGGCGAACTGGTGGCGAACGATTATGACTTGCGCCACGTCTTGCAATTGATAATGACGTCCGAAACTTACCAGCGAGCCACCATCGGACAGAATCGTAACGCCTCGGCAGAACATCGTTTCTTCAGTTCCCCCGATCCAAGAAGGCTGACCGCGGAACAGGTGGTCGATTCCTTGTTCGCGGCGACCGGTCGCGATATGGATACGGGCGCCTTGACATTCAGTCACGATGGAGCCGATGCCATCACGTCCAGGTTGGTATTGGGAACACCCCATCGTGCGTGGATGCTTGCAGGGCTGAATAACGAACGCGACAGACCGAGTCTATCGTTGCCGCGTGCACAACCCGTTGCGGATGTGCTGGAAGCGTTCGGGTGGACCGGCACACGACAACAACCGATTGCCGGCCGCGAGACCGACCCTAACTTGCTACAGCCAGGCATTCTTGCCAATGGTACTCTATCGATGTCTCTCACGCGTGCCGCAGATCGCAGTGAACTCGCACAGTTGGCAATGGATGCTGAAAGCCCAGAAATATTATTGGATTCGTTGTTTTTAAGATTCTTCGCTCGTTATCCAACTACCCAGGAACGAAGCGACTTTGTTCTCGCGTTGGCAACTGGGTTCGATCAGCGGCAGTTGCCAGCCGACCAAGTACAACAACCTACGGGGGACAGCCCCTTGCCATTCTCCACCTGGACGAACCACTTGGTTCCCGAAGCGAACGACATTCAAAATGAATGGCAAAGTCGGGTCCGGCGTGGACCGGCACCAGATCCGAGACTCCGGCCAGAATGGCGTGAAATCTTCGAAGACGTCATTTGGAGTCTCGTGAATGATCGCCAGTTCGTTTGGGTTCCGTGAACGAAATCCCCACCTCACGCGGCGGGCTACAAGAACTAAACTTCCCCTCAACACATCTAGCCATGAACCATTTCAACCGTCGGCAATTCATTGCCAATACTGCCGCCGCCGCGAGTGCATTGAGTCTTCCGCAGATCGCAAGCGCCGGCGATGCTGGGTTGCGACTGCAAGGCAACGCTGAACACGTCATCTCGATTTGGCTCGGCGGCGGAATGGGACAAATCGACACGTTCGATCCGAAAACCAAGGGTGATCCCAAGGCGAGGAAAGCGGGCGGCTACTACGATCCGATCGACACCGCCGTGGAAGGGGTTCAGGTTTGTCAACACCTCTCACGAATGGCGAAAGTGATGGATCGCGTGACGGCTGTGCGAACGATGAATCACGATGTCATTGATGAGCACGCCGCCGCCACGAATCGGATGCACACCGGTCGTGCGATCAGTGGCACCGTGACTTATCCATCGCTGGGGTCATTGATTGTCCATGAGCGAGGATCGGTCAACGCAGACGTTCCGCCCTACGTGCTGATCGGCTATCCCAATGTCACACGCGGTCCTGGATTTCTAGGCTCAAAACATGGCTATCTGTACTTAACCGAAACAGGTCGCGGTCCCGCAGGGTTATCACGTCCCGATGGAATCTCAAACGACCGTCAAACACGACGCGAGCAATTTTTGGCGTCACTTAAAAACAGTCGAGGCGCAACGACGATCTCCAAGCTACTGGACTATGAAGATGCGATTGATGAGAGCTTGAAGTTGAGCGGCCCCGATTTCAATCGTGTTTTCCAACTCGATGGCGAGCCAGACGATTTGCGGAATCGCTACGGCGGCGAGTTCGGTCAACGCTGTCTATTGAGTCGTCGTCTGGTCGAGAATGGCGTGCGGTTTATCGAAGTCAGCCACAACCTAAACTTTCTCAATGGATCCGGCTGGGACGTTCATGACAGCGGGATCGTCAATCAGCACAAACTAATCCATGAAATGGACACCGCGGTCTCCACTTTGATCATGGACCTCGAAGAGAAGAAACTGCTCGATAAAACTCTGATCGTAATCACGACGGAGTTCGGTCGTCCTCCTGAGTTCGATAGCGGTGGCGGGCGCGGTCACCAAGGTTCCACTTTTAGTTGTGTCCTTGCCGGTGGCGGCTTGGCACACCGCGGTGCGTATGGTGAAACGGACGAACTCGCCAAGAAGATTGTCTCGAGCCCCGTCGCCGTCCCCGACTTCTTCGCCACCATTTGTGCAGCCGTGGGTGTCGATTACAGCAAGCATCTCTACGCCGGTGACCGGCCCGTTCCGATCACCGACGGTGGTCAACCCATCGCAGCACTGTTCAGCTAACGAAACGTAATCCCAAGGCAGAGCCCCAAAGCGATCAAAACTCGAATGGAACTCTTGTGTCAACACACATTCTCTCAATCACCAAGTATCTCATAAAGTCATTGGAATCCAACTTACTTCGCAGTCTTGTATTTTTTGGTTCGGTGCTGCAGTGCAGTGCCGACGAGAAAAAGCCTTTTCATTTCGCACACCGCGGAGGGGCCCATGAATTCGAGCAGAATACTCTCTTCGCCTTGAAGACTTGCTTTGACAAAGGTATCCGGATTCACGTATCGAAGATTGTGTCGCGAAACTGCATCAGGCGGTCACTGAATTCGTTCCCGAAGGTTCGACTTATCTGTTCACTTTGTTCGATCAACGACCGCTGAAAGCCATCAAACGCATCGATCCCAATGCGGGAATCAGGATGATCAAAGGCGGGCCACTGACTCCCGAACTGATGGAAGCGGCCAAACCAATCGGGTCAAAACGGATTGCTGCCAAAGTGGAAGGAACCACTCGCCTCGCCGTAAAAGAGCCGCAACAGCGAGAGTTTGTCGTCATCGGCTGGCCATCGGCCCGGACACGCACTAGCAAAGCGTCCTGGCTGCCGTCGCCGATGTTGAGTATCTCGGGCATGGCGAGGTAGAAAAAATCAACGTCTTCAATCTTCATGGTGTGAATCAAAACTGAATCGGATAGCTAGGCGATCACGTCGTGGACAACTTCCCCTTCCAGATCGGTCAGCCGATAGTCGCGGCCAGCATACCGGTAGGTCAGACGCTCGTGATCAAACCCTAGCAGGTGGAGCATCGTGGCGTGCAGATCGTGAATCGAAACTGGGTTCTCGACCGCTTTGAAGCCGAACTCGTCGGTCGCTCCGTACACCGTCCCGCCTTTGACGCCACCACCCGCCATCCAAAGCGAGAATCCCCAGTGATTGTGATCACGTCCTTGGCTGGCGCCCGAGCCGTTCTGGCCCATTTCGACCGACGGCGTGCGGCCGAACTCTCCGCTACATAGGATCAATGTCTTTTCGAACAGACCTCGTTGTTTCAGGTCTTTAATCAGGGCTGCAATTCCCTGGTCACATTGGCTGGCGACCGTCCCGTGCTCGTCCTTGATATTGGTGTGACTGTCCCACGGCTGTCCAGCGCCGTGCCAGGTCTGGACAAACCGGACACCACGTTCGACCAACCGACGAGCCAATAGTAGCTGCCGGTTTTGTGGTCCCTCGCCATAACTCCGCAAAACATGCTCCGGCTCTTGATCGACATCGAAGGCATCGGTCGCTTCGATCTGCATACGATAGGCCAACTCGAACGAATGGATCCGCGCTTCCAAATCCGCTTCGGCGGGACGCTCAGCGAGATGTTTGGCGTTCAACTTTTGCAACAACTCGAACTGAGACAGTTGCTCGCTCTTGGACAGCCGATCGTTACGGATATGACGAATCAGTTTTGTGGGATCTGTCTGAGCTGAATCGACGAGCGTGCCTTGAAACGCTCCGGGCAAAAACGCTGACTGCCAATTTCCAGCCCCGGCGACCGGCAAACCGCCTGGACACAACGCTATGAATCCAGGCAGGTTTTCATTCTCGCTGCCCATCCCCCATGTCAGCCACGAACCGAAACTGGGGCGCACCAGGCGTGAGTGCCCCGTGTTCATCAACATCAGCATCATTTCATGACTTGGCAACTCGGCGTACATCGACCGAATCACCGCCAAGTCGTCGGCGCACGTGGACAAATGTGGAAACAGGTTACTGATCGGGATCCCACTTTCCCCGTGTTGCTTGAACTCAAACGGACTTGGCAGCGCGACACCGGTCTTCCGCTCCGTTTGAAGGTTATCAAACGGCAACATTTGTCCGCCGCGCTTCGTCAGTTCCGGTTTCGGATCAAACGAATCGACTTGCGACATCCCACCATTGAGGAAGATGTGAATCACATGCTCCGCGCGTCCCGGAAAATGGGTCTTGGTATTGCCTCCCAACACCGAGTCCGCCAACAGGTTCGTTAGTGCGAGCGATCCGACACCTAGACCGCCACGCTGTAGAAACCGCCGACGCGATGAAACCGTTGGCTCAATCATTGTTTCAATCCACAAATACGAATTCGTTCGAGGCTAACATCGCGTGAGCAAGCTGCGCCCACCGATTGGCCGTTGTCTCAGTCAGTTCTTCTTGCGTCTCGGCGTCACTCGTCTCATCGTCGTTCGTTCGACTGACAAACTCGACCGCCGATCGCACTTCATCTTGATCGGGCGGACGCGAGAACAACCTATCGTACAACCATCGGACACGACCGGCATCATCCGCGGCAGCATTGGTCGCTAGCGCCGCCACGCTGGCCGCTCGATCTTGGATAAATCCTGAGTTCAATGCGTACAACGTCTGTTGCGGAACGATCGTCGTTGGGCGCTCGACGGTGCACGAGGTCGGATCGGCTCCGTCGAAGGTACTGGCGATGTTCGAGATGATATCGCGATTGATAAATCCGTACACGCTTCGGCGCGGAACGATTGGCGCGGACTCGAAGTCAAACGGACGTCCGCCGATCACGGTGGTATCCAGTTCACCCGAGACCGCTAACATCGCGTCCCGCATCGCTTCCAGCTCAAGTCTCTTTCGCGGCATCCGCCACAATAATTCGTTATTCGGATCCGCTTGGCGAGCCAGCCCGTTTTCGATCGCGGACTGTTGGTAAACGTCCGAGAGCATAATCCGCCGATGCATTTGCTTGATCGACCAACCATCCGCAACAAACTCACTCGCCAAGTGGTCCAACAATTCAGGATGGGTCGGCGGCGTGCCTCTTGTGCCCAGGTCATCCGGCGTACGAACAAGGCCAAGGCCGAAGTGATTGCGCCAAATCCAGTTGACGGCCACTCGTGCCGTGAGAGGATTCTCGGGCGAGACAACTGCGAGAGCGAGCCCAAGCCGCCGTTTCCCGTCGTCGAAGGGGCGAGCGGTATCGTCGGAAAGCGCCGTCAGAAAATGCGCCGTCACAGTTTCACCTCGGCTGAGCGGATTCCCGCGTTGCAAAACATGAAACGTCGGTGGATACTTCGATTCACGGAGCACCATTCCACGCGGCGGCGATCCCGGCGAATTGAGGTGCAGATCATGAATCGTGTTGCGTTTGCCGCTCAGCGTATCGGCGACTGTCCGGTTCAGCATCTTGACCGCAATCTCATCCGGCATCGCAATCGGAGTTCCCGGTTCATAAAGGTGCCGACGTATCTGCTGGTTGATCGTGCTGTTGACCTCGGCGTGTCGAGGATCTTCGTCGGTCAAAATCTCACCTCCCGGCACCGCTTCCCGTGAAGATTCCAACAACCCCCTCAGCCAACCTTGGTTCACTTCGGCGAACAGTTTGCCATATGCTTGAGCCAGCTCGATTTGCGACTTTGGCTTTGACGTCTCGATGGTCTCCAACACGCGCGGATTCCACTTGGGGCCCTCCAGACTCAGTTGGTGCGTCTCGGCAAACTTCTTGGGGTCACCGTTGTCGGTCTTCATCGTTTGAATGAGTCGTTCGCACTGGTCCGCGAATTGATCCGCTGGAACTTCGTCGAGTTTTAGCCAAGGGCCAAAGACCGGATCGTCGTCGTGAAGTTGTCGCAGATATTCACGCCAACGATTCAATGCCAACGGGCGAACGTCGTCGGTTCGGTAAGAAAGGATTTCCGCCGAGACATCTTGTTCAGGTGTCCCCTTGGCGAGTTCCGATAGAAAGAGACCGACTTGGTTTCGTAACCTGCTCCGCATCACTTCGGCTTGATCGCGCGCCATGTCGCGTTGGACGGTTTGGCGATCCTGAAGTTGCTTTTGGTACTGCTCTAGCTCGGCGGTTGGCTTCGGGTCACCGAGCACCGGTAAGTCGTCTGGCTGCTGGCTACTGGCAAACGTCGCGTAGAGCGAATAGTAGTCGCTGGTAGGAATGGCGTCGAACTTATGATCGTGACAACGGGCACAAGCGACCGTCATCCCCATTAAACCTCGCGTGACCACGTCAATCTGGTCGTCGATGAGATCGTGAATGCTGCGAAATTGCATCCCCACGGTCAGAAATCCCGATGCTGCGAGAGCGGGATCGTTGTCGTCCAGATCCAATTGATCTGCGGCAAGTTGTTGGATGACAAACTGGTCGTAGGAAAGATTGTCGTTGAATGCTCGGATCACATAGTCGCGATAGGTGTACGAAAATGGAAATCGAACGTACCCGATCGCTGTCCCACCATGTGTGTCGGCGTAGCGAGCGATGTCGAGCCAATGTCGACCCCAGCGTTCTCCGTAGCGAGGTGATTCGAGCAGCCGATCAATGACTTTGGCAAAAGCGTCGGGTGAGGAATCTTCGACAAACGCATCGACGCCTTCCGGCGTCGGTGGTAGTCCAATCAAATCAAAACTCGCACGGCGAATGAGTTGACGGCGATTCAAGGTTGGCGAAAGCGTCAAACCTTTTTCCGACAAGGCTGAAATGATAAATCGATCGATATCGGTTGATGCCGGCTCGCTTGGGCTGGGCACATTGGGTTTGCGAATTGGCTGATAGGCCCAATGTGATTCAAATGCGGCGCCTTCGGCAATCCATCGACGCAGCACCTCGATCTCATCCGATGATGGACGCTTATCCATCTCCGGCGGCGGCATCCGTTCGTCAGGATCTGTGGAAGTCAAGCGTGCAATGATTTCACTCGCGTCGGGATGCCCCGCAACAATCGCCGAGGGGACGCCGGTATCAGCGATATCCAGCCGCAGTCCTGCCTCACGAACCTGTTCGTCCGGCCCATGGCAATGCAAACAGTATTCAGCAAGAATCGGTCGCACGTCCTGACTGAAACTCATGTCAGCAGCAGAACATCGAAGGTCCATTTGTCCAGCAAAACAAACCACGAACGAAACACAGAGCGACGAAACGTAGAGAGAACGTGTTGTTTTCATTTCGCGAATATCAGCAGGTTGTATCACCGCACCAATGCGCGGTAAGGAGGAAGCTTTCCATTGTAGCCCACGCCATCGCACGAAATCCGGGCAAGGATCATCTTTAAAATGGCGGAGCATTACTCACGACACCTTGTTCGCTTTTACTCGTCCCACAGGGATTGGTGCAGGTGGCGATGTCAAACCAATTCGTTGATAACGTGTCCATGGACGTCGGTGAGACGCCGGTCAATTCCATCGTGCCGGACCGTTAGCCGTTTGTGATCGATTCCCAACTGGTGCAGAATCGTTGCGTGAATATCGTAGACTTGGGTGCTTCTGGAACGGTCCAAGGGTTTGTATCCCCAGGGGTCCGATTCCCCATGCGTTACGCCGCCGCGGATACCACCACCACACATCCAATTGGTGAACACAAACGGATTGTGGTCACGTCCCCTGCTCCCCTGGGTGCTGGGCATCCGACCAAACTCGGTGGTCCATAACACGATCGTGTCGTCCAACATCCCGGTTCGTTTGAGGTCTTTCAACAGCGCTGCGGTTCCCACGGCCATTCCTCTTGCGAGCGGTCCATGATCGCGCTCGATGTCTTCGTGCGAATCCCAATTGCGACGAGGGAAACCATTGTCGTTTCCGGACCAAATTTGGATGAAGCGAACGCCTCGCTCGAGCAACCGGCGGGCGATCAAGCACTTGCGACCAAAATACTCCGCCTCTTCGGCTGGATTGATCTTGTCGGGATAGATGGCCCCCATCCGATCCAATCCGTACATCTTCATCGTCTCTGCGGTTTCGCCAGAGATGTCCAGCGCTTCGGGTGCGCTCAACTGCATCGCCGCCGCTAATTCGTAAGATCGAATCCGAGCTTCCAACCTTGAGTCGCCAGGGTGTTGCTGTAGATGCAGCCGGTTCATCCGTTCCAGCACCGCCAACCCGTCGCGGTCGCCCGCTGCGGTAATGAAATCGGCGCGGGCAGTGAGGTCATCAATGGGATTCTCTCGTTGCGGAAAGATGGTCGTCCCCTGCGCACTGGCGGGCAGGAAAGCGGAACCCCAGTTTTTCGGTCCGTTGCTGGCAAAGCCGCGATGATCGGGCAATACGACGAACGTCGGTAGGTTATCGTTGATCGAACCTAGCCCATAACTGACCCACGCTCCCACCCCAGGAAATCCGGGCAGTTGGAAGCCGGTCGCTTGCAGGTAAGTGGCCTGAGAATGAACGCCTGTCTTGCCGACCATGTTGTGAACAAATGCAATGTCATCAACACACTCGCCAAGCGGTGCCACGACTTCACTGAGTTGCTTTCCGGTCTTGCCATACGATGCAAACTTAAAAGGCGACTTCATCCACGGACCCAAACCGTTTTGAAACGTTTCAACCGGCTCACCAAAGTCCGATGGCTGACCGTGAAACTTTTCTAGTAACGGCTTGTGATCCCACAGATCGATATGGCTGGCCGCGCCGGCCATGAACAACTGCACCACGCGTTTCGCTTTGGGCGGATGGTGCAGCACTTGGACCGCATGTCCGCTGGCCGATTGCACATCGCTTTGTAGCATCGCCGCCATTGCCAACGCACCAAAATGTGTACCTGCCTGACGGATGAACTCTCGTCGACTTTGCATGCGAACACTCATTCCAAAAACACGAATTCATTCAGATTAAACAAAATCCGGCACAGATTCTCGAGGCCATGGACACGAGCGTAAGCGACCAAGTCGTCGCGTTCGGCAGCTGCCAAATCGCGTTGGCAAAGCAATTGAATCGCCACGTCCACTTGCTCGGGCAGAACGTCGCTCTCGGTTTCAAGTCGTTTCGCAAATGCTTGGGCCATCACCAAATTGAACCTATTGTTCATCAACGAGAGCGCCTGCAACGAGGTCAGCGTTTCATTCCGACGCGGTGTACTCTGTGACGAGTCGGCACAATCGAGCGTCGTCAAGAAGGGATTGGGTTGTGACCGCGCGATGAACCGATAGATGCTGCGGCGATGCGATCGTGTGTCGGCGGGATCGAACGTGTGATACTCAAAGTGAGGTGAATGGTCGGTCTTCGCTAGGTTAAACAGGTAGAACCCCGGGCCCCCCATCGTTGTGTCCAGCAATCCGCTGACCGATAAAATCGAATCGCGAAGCTCTTCTGCCGAAAGTCGGCGGCGATTGGATCGCCACAAATATTGATTGCTGCCATCGATCGCAGCATTCACCGGATTGTCTGCCGAGGATTGTTGATACGTATTGCTAGTGACAATCATTCGGTGCAATGCCTTCATCGATTGACCGCCGTCACGAAACTCGACCGCCAACCAATCGAGCAGTTCGGGATGTGTCGGCTCTGCGCCCATGCGACCGAAATCGTTGGGGGTGGCGACGATTCCCAGTCCGAAATGGTACTGCCAAATACGATTGACAATTGAACGCCAAACCAGTGGATGCTCGCCATCGGTCAACCAGGTGGCCAACTTCGCTCGGCGCTGGGCTTCGTTCAGGACGGCATCAAACCGCCATTGAGAATCGGCGGCCAATGGGATTACGCCCGGCACAGCCGAGTCACCAGGCAGCGTGACCTCTCCACGATTTAAAACAAACACATCGCGCGGCTTGCCACCGGTTGGTTTGAAATTATCCTGGGCTTCAAAGTGGGTCGCCGCCGCATAAACCGTTTGTTGCGGTGGCAGCATTGCCAGCTGGGCCTCAGCCTCGACGATCGAACGTTTTGCCTCACTGCGACGCGCCACACGTTCCGGCGTGGTCACTGCCGCAAGGATTTCGTCGCGCCCGGATCTTGCCTCCTGAATTTCCTCTGTCGCTTCGGGGTTTCCGATTCGAGGCCATAGATCGTCTGTCAAATTTTGCCGTCGCCAACGAATCGGAGCTTCGATCGAATCGAGCGAATTGACCGCTGCGTCGATCGCGAAATTCCGATCTCCTGAGAAGATCTGCAACTCCGCGAGTGCAAAGATAAAGTCGGATTGGCGCTCGGCGAGCCGTGTCGCCGTGACACGAACTCGACGAACGAGTTGATTTTCAAAGGAAAACTCGACTGGCATCAATCCCGGATTAGGAAAGTCGACATCGCTCGCGTCAGAGATGGTGGTTCGGTTGCCAGCGTCGTCAACGATTTCAACCTTGAAGCGTTTGGGAAATCCGAAACCCGCGCCAATTTGATTGAAATCGTCATCGCAAGCATGCAACACGATGCGTGATGCACGCACCTCCGACTTCAATTCCACCTCGACCCATTTCTCCGAGTCCTCCGTCGCCACGATCGCGCTATGGTAACCATGTTCCGCAACTTCAACCGAGTTCAAACTTTTTTCAAGCGCCGCGATCTCTGCCGCCAATTCGCTCAACTGAGTTCCCCCGGCTGCCGCAATCTCGTCTTCAACACGTTCTTGCAGGGCTTCGGCTTTTGCCAATTGATCGCGGTATTGCTCGCGTCGCTGGGCAAGTTCGGGATCAACATCGAACGTTCGATCGGCGCGATCGACGGCGGCGAAGACCGCTTGCATGCCGTAGTATTGCTGTTGCGTGATCGGGTCAAATTTGTGGTTGTGACATCGCGCGCACTGCACCGTCACGCTGCAAAATGTGTTGAACACGCCCGAGACCATGTCGTCACGATCAAGATTGCGGGCCACTTTGCCATCCAGCTTGGATTCGGGGACTTCCACATGACCAATGAAGTCCCAGGGTCCGGCGGCGATGAACCCGAGTCCGAGCGTGCCATCGGCTGTTCCCGGAAACAACACATCGCCCGCTATCTGTTCCTGGACAAACCTCGCATACGGTTTGTCTTCGTTCATCGATCGAATTACATAGTCGCGATAAGGCCATGCATTTGGCCGCAACTTGTCTTTATCGTAGCCATTGGAATCGGCGTATTTCGCAACGTCCAACCAATGCCGTGCCCAACGCTCGCCGTAGCGTTTTGATTCCAGCAACCGATTCACAAGTCTTTCGTACGCTTTCTCATCGACATCGGAATCGTCCATGAAATCGGCGACCTCCGCTGGCGTCGGTGGCAGTCCAATCAGATCGTACGTGAGGCGCCGGATCAGAGCGCGGCGGTCGGCGGGCGGCGAAACCGTGAGCCCCTTCTGGCTCAAGGTCCGAAGCACAAATTGGTCGATCGGCGACGCCGCCCAGGGGTCGTCCGACCGAGGAACCGGGGGCCGCGAGATCGGCTGGAACGACCACCAATCGAAATCATCGACGGCGGGTTGCTGTAGCACGAAATCGTCGGGCCACGTCGCCCCATCGTCGATCCATTTCGCGATCGAGGCGACCTCCGCTGCGGCCAAGGGGTCCGCATCCTTAGGCATCTCCGGTTTGCCCCCTTCAGCAGAAATCAAACTCAGCAGATGGCTAGCCGCCGAATCTCCCGGTGCTACAAATCCGCCGGAAAAAAATTCCGTGGAATCTTGCACCGAGAAGCCTCCATTAGGCGTTTCGGTCGAGTGACAAGACAGGCACCGCTGCGCCAGAAGTGGAGCGATTTGTCGCTCGAACGTATCCGCAGCCTCCGCGCTACCAAGGGATAGGCCGCCCCCGACACAAATCACTAGCAACATCCACCCAGTGGCGATCCATCTTGCGCTGGGTACGTAAGCACAACAACCGCGATCCCCAAGGGGGTTCCACGAGACGTCGCCGGACGATCTCACATCCAAATCAATCCCACACCTAGCGTTTGTCGATCTCCACTTTGTATTTCTCGCAACGCCGTCTGAATTCCTCATGAAACGATTCCTTCTTGTGATGCTCTTCCTGATTTCGGATGTACTCGATCGCCGCTTCGACGTGGGACGGGCTGATTGAAAAGGCACCGTAACCGCTTTGCCAATGGAAATCGTTCAGGCTGGAATCAGTTTTTGTGGAACCCCGTTCGGGTTCGTTCCAATTTTGAACGGGTCCCCCAGCGTGCGCCGCGCGACGCTGGACTTTAGAGTTTAACGCCGTTGGCGTCGGACGACACCACTTTGGCTAGCCAGGCGAGGGATTGAGTCTCATTTCTCGCTCGCGCGTCGGGTTACTAAATCAATAGTCCGTTAGACCGCATCGAGCATTGTCGTCGCGTCGCCGAACGTCTTGGGCCGCACGTCCATCTTGTCCATCATCGAAAGAAACAAACGGCACAATTGGCGTTCCGGTTTGTCCTTGCAATCCAGAACACGGCCACCCTCAATGCACCTTCTTGCCATTCCGTCGAGTGACAATTGTCGCAGTACTGACCCAAGATTGGCTGCACCGATCGCTCGAATTCGCCGTCAGCTCCGCTTGCAGAACTGGCGACTAAAAAGGTCCATCCGTGTTTGTCATGGATTCGGTAGGATTCTCCGGCAAGGAGACTCGCCGTGCAAAACAACGAACTTTACTAACAGATTCTTGGGGTTGTGGCCCGCTGGACCGTGGCCGATGTACAGCTTGACCAAGAAGCTCAAGCGATCCGCGTCCGCGTCGAAAATCCACACGATGCAAAGATCCTCCGCTGCTTGATCTCAGCCGCGACGGCGAACGCAAACGCAAACGTTACCCACGTCGGGCAATACCGCGGCGATTGGAAAATATGAATGCGACGCAGTCCATCGGATCCATTCCGATCGCGACTTAGCGTTGTTTCAGGCACTCGTCGTCATCTCTTTGATCTGTTTGGTGGCGATCCCAACAGGACGGTCCAGCGGAATTCCAGCGCAGGTCAGGATCGTGGTCAGCAGGTCGCCTTGATTTCCTTTCACATCTGGGAGGAAGCGACCCGTGTTGATCGAGCCGCCTCCCTTTCCAGCGATGATGAAGGGCAGATTGTCACGGCTATGCTTATCACCATCCTC
>JBBSJZ010000027.1:0-21828 GCA_038256795.1 Pirellulales bacterium
AAATGATCGCGTGTTCAACGTCGATGTTTCACAGGCGAAAACGGTCGGTGACGTCCTCATCGCGATCAATCGCAGCGGTGCCGATGTTCGCGCCGAACTGGACCAAAACGACGGACGGCTGCGGATTCGTTCGCTGCGCAGTGGGGTCGATTATTCGATCGGCGAGAACGGCGGCAACACGGCCGCCAACCTGGGCATTCGCAGTGCCACGGAGTCGACGCTGCTGCGGGATTTGGGCAAAGGACGAGGTGTGCTCTCGGACCAATTCGGCCCTGAGTTCACGATCACTCGTCCCGATGGCGTCGCGTTGAGTATCGAGTTGGGCACGTCTCAAACGATCGGCGATGTGATGGGTCTGATTCGCAACCACCCGCTCAATCAAGACTCCTTGAAGGTGTTGGTGGAGATGAATGATTTCGGCAACGGGATCCAGCTGAAGGCGCCGCCGGGCATTGGCAATCTCAGAGTTTCTCAAAGTGGAACGAGCAATGCCGGGACCCAGCTCGGTTTGATCGCCGAGGGTGAGCTTGAAGCGGTCGGTGTCATTGATGGTTCGATCGCGACGATCAAGGGACGCGACTACTTGCCGCTCGACGCTGGAGGCACGTTCGACACCTTGATTCGGCTCGAGAAGGCCGTCCGAGACAACGATATCCCAGAGATCACGAGGCTGCAGGGGCGTTTGGACCAGGACTTGGATCGCGCCTCGCAAACGCGCGGCCGAGTCGGCGTGATGGCCCAAAACCTCGACAAGCTGAAAACGTCTGTCGAAGATAACGTGGTGACCCTTTCCGGCCAAAAGTCACTCGAAGTCGATGCGGATCTCGCCAGCGTGATCAGCAGATTGACCCAGCGGCAAACTTCGATCGAAGCGACGATGCGATTGATCGGCCAAATCAGTCAGATGACCGTTTTGAACTTCCTGTAGCGATTTTGTCGATTCTGAGGCGCCGGCCGTCGATCTTATAGTCGGACAACATGCTTGGAGCGGGACGTCTGCTGTGGACACCGCGCCTCCTTTGGGAACACGACTGAAATGCGTATCGACACCCAGCGCTTCGGCACACTTCGCTTCAATGCCGACCAATTGTTTCTGTTCGCGAACGGACTCGTTGGCATGGAAACGCTTCGCCAGTGGGCGTTGATCTCGGATTCGGAAAATCCCTCGGTCGCCTGGTTGCAAAGCGCTTCACGCGGCGACCGTGCGATCGCGTTGATCAGTCCTCGTGTGTTCTTCAAGGATTATCGGGTACACGTGACGCGGCGCGAACTCGCGTCGTTGAGCATGCAACCCGGTGCGGACGTCTTCGTGCTGACGACGGTGAGCGGCCATGTCGGCAAATTGACCACGAACCTGCGGGCACCGATCTTGCTCAACCTCGATCGTCGCTTGGGTTGCCAAGTGATCACCGACGACGATCAACCGATCCGTCAAGAGTTGCCGTTGCAAACCGAGACATCCATCAACCTGCAATCGCCAGCTCGCCGCGTCGCTTGAGCGATCACCCCACTGATCGGGGTTATCAACGGGCCGGTGGCAAGCGCTGGAATCCTAGTTAGTTGGGTTTGTGGGAAGTGTGGCTTGAACCGCGACGCGGTGGAAAAGCGGAAGAATTGCGACCCGCAGAAACCTGTGTGGTTTGTTGATTGGGGGGACGGCTATTGCGCTCGCGGATGCGCCTTCTCGTAGATCTGCCTCAAATTCGTGGCGCTGACATGCGTATAGATTTGCGTGGTCGCCAAGCTCTTGTGACCTAGCAATTCTTGCACGCTGCGAATGTCCGCTCCACGATCAAGTAGGTGCGTCGCGAAGCTGTGTCGGAGCGTGTGCGGACTCGTCCGGGAGTCGAGTTCGGCCACCGCGATGTACTTTTCGAGCATTCGACCGACGCTGCGCGTGGTCAAAATATTACCAAAGCGATTGACGAACACCGGCGCCTCGCGACCCATCGATTGGGTCGGCGTGGAGCGACTTCGCTGCGATGCGTAATCGCGGATCGAGCGGATCGCGAACGAGCCGAGCGGGCTGATTCGCTCCTTGCGTCCCTTACCGCGAACGCGAATGATCTGTTCGTCAAAGTCCATGTCGCCGTCGCGAACACCGACGAGTTCACTGACCCGTAATCCGGCGGAGTACATGGTCTCGAGAATCGCGCGATCACGCAGCCCCGACGTTTCCTTGCCAGACGGCGCGACGAGCAAACGGCCGACTTCGTCACTCGAGAGCACATGTGGCAACTTGCGTTGGCGACGTGGATTGCGGAGTGGTTTCGCGGGATTGATTTTTGACAAACCTTGCCGCATCGCGAAGCGATAGAAACTGCGCAGTGAAGCGAGCTTGCGGCTGATCGTGGTCCGCGCGTATCCGGCTTCTTGCAGCGCCGCTTGATAGGTGCGCAAATCTTGAGGCGACAAGGACTCGGGCGAGGGGATGCTGTTACGCGTCGCGCCGAGCCACTCCATCAACCCGAACAAATCCTCGCGGTACGCCTTGATCGTCAGATCCGACGCGTTGCGTTCGTGAGCGAGGAATTTCAAGAATTGGGTGATGGCGCTGCGCATGGATCTCGCCGTTAGCGGAATTCGTCCATCGACGCGCCGTCAAATTCGGCACTCCCGAACATCTCCTCTTCGCTCGGCACCGCGTCGCGAATCTTGCGGCTGAGCATCGCGGCGTCATACCACGAAAAATCGAGCTCGGGATCGGCCGCGAAGCGTGCCAATTGACGAAGCGTCTCGTCGCGATTGCTGTCATCAAATAGGAAGATGAACTTCTCTTCGCCTTTGACCAACGCGAGCACATTGATTTCCATATCCATTCGCGGGGCCATCCGATTGCTGGGAGCCAACACTGAGATTCAGGTCGCCAGATTGCCTGGCTTACCGAAATTCAGTATCGGCTCAGGGGCCATTGCAGAATGAGGTCGCTTTGGTCCTTGCCCCCGCGTGATTCGAGCATTTCGACGATGTGCAAGTGACAACAGAAACGAACGAAATCATCGCTACGATTGAGATAACCTTGCCAACCACGAGGACGTGCGTCATCGCCCGTTTCGACGTAGGCGGCGAGTCGGGTTGTGACGTATGCGTCGTCACCGCGGTACAACCGCGTATGCGTGAGGACGGGGTCGTGATTGACGATTGCGACCGGCGGAACCGGCGCCGGCCCATCCGGAATCAAATCACTCGGGTCGGGCCATTTCGCAGGTAACGGACCTGGGCCATCAATGATGACGGGTTCTGTGAACTCGTCAAATGCGCCGAGCGAGTCAGACTGAGCCGATGCCTGTTTGAGCGAACTTGCCTGAACGTCCGCACCGCTCGGCATCGGCTGCGGAGTCTGGGTCGCGAGCTGGCTGCGCGCCAGCTCGAATTCTGCTTCCTGGACGATGCGCTTGGGGATGTGCTTCTCTTGCTTGGTGCCCCACGGCAATCCGTATCCTGCCGGGATCGGATGAAAGCCTTCGTTGGCGGCATACCAGTGCGTCGTCATCGCGAATCGCGGTGGGTAGTAAGCGTCGTAATCCGTGACGGAACCGACCACGATCGCTTCGACACCCATCATTTGGGCGAGCCGCTGGAAGTCGGCACCTTCGCGAGGTTCGCCGTACGCACGCGAGTACTGCAACCACTGCGACTTAGTGACGCCGACGGGCATCACCTCAAAACCGGGGATCGCCTGCAGCGCAGCGTAATAACTCTCCGAGACCGCATCCGTATCGATGGTGCCGTTGCTGCTCTGGTTAAAGAACGATAGCACCGCCACGCGTTTCATTTGCGGAAACGGATTATGAACGACATCGCGTTCACGTTGGCTCGGAACGAGCACGCATCCCGTCGCGAAAAACGACGTCAGAGCAATGATGAGTAGTGTGCAGCAATGTTTCACGGCGATGGCCAGGTGGGCGATCGCGCGAAGCCTCCATCCCCAATCTTCTGATTCGGCATGCACGTGCCAGAAACATCAGCCAAGTTTGCGGATTGAGTAGAATTTACCGCACGTAATACGGCACATAGTAGATTCGCGTGGGGGGAGCATAGTACGAGTACGAACCCGCACCGCTGACGAACGGCCGCGACGGGCTGTACCCCATCCATGCATTGGCTTCCGTGCGTGCGATGCTCTGCCGCATTTGGAAGAGCGCTCGCTCTTGACGAAGTTCCCTCACCGTCGGCTTGTGACGATTGAGATCTGACGGACTCATGATCCCCGAACCCGGGGTCGGATTGTCGACGAGTTCAATGCGAGGGCGAAGGGAAGGCTCCTGGGCCCAAGCCTCGCTCGCGGTCAAAAACATGACGCCGCCGATGGCTGCAACAACGAATAAACAACTTTGAGATTTCATCAGACGTCCACCAGGATCGAGCCTCGGCTACCTATGCCTTGCTGTGTCGCATCGACATCCACGCGTTTCGGGAAACAGCTCGAATCGACATCGGGAGCGAGAAACGCCATGGAATTGCTGGTCTTACGGATTGTCACGGTTATTCCTCATCCGAGCGAATCGCGACGCGAACTTGCTCCAACGCTTGTTCCAACGCTTCCTCACCAGCGACGACCACGAGGTCAATCACGACGGCGCGTAGTGGACGCCCACCCAGACGGTCAGTTTCGAGTTTCACTAAGTCCTTGTGCGTGCAAACGACACTGTCGATGGTATCACCGAGCGATTGAATGTAGTCGCGAAGCGCCGCGACCGTTTCGGGAGCGTACGGGTCGTGGTCCACCAATTGGCGCTGCGCGACGACAACCGCGCCACAACTCGCAACCGACGCCGCGAATGCACTCGGGTTCCCGATCGCACTGACGAGAACCACTCGTTCCCCCTGTAGCAAGTCAATCGCGAGCTCAGTATCGGGAAACTCGAGCAGACATCTGGGTTGATGGTCGCTCAGTACAATCGGGCAAGCCGCGTTGTGCTGGCGAATCTCACTCGTGATCGTGGTAATCGTTTCGGGTGTGACGCTGCTGGTTCGCGATATCAATACCACTCCGGCACGTGCCAAGCTCGACTTGGGTTCACGCAGTAGTCCACGCGGCAGCAAATGTCCAAATCCGAATGGACACGTCGCATCAACGACGACGATGTCCAAATCACGATGCAATCGTCGATGTTGGAACGCGTCATCGAGCAGGATCAATTGCGACTCAAACTCTTCGGTCGCGAGTGTTGCCGCCGCGACTCGATCAGGATCTTGCAAATGCGGAACGTCGGGCAACCGAGCGTGTAACTCGAGTGCCTCGTCGTTCTCGTCCCGCGCGCCGCGTCCGTACCCACGACTGACGATCGCGACTCGCACATCATGCTCGCGAAACCACTTGGCCAAGTAGCAAACGACCGGAGTCTTTCCCGTCCCACCGGTCGTCAGATTGCCGACGCTGATGACCGGTGCCTCGACACGGTTGATATCGAGACCGGCGTCAAAGCCTCGATTGCGACGGCCCACGATGATGCCGTAAGGAATCGTAGCGATTCGCAGCACCGCTCGCATCGCGATCGCCAATGAATCCGTTCGTTCTCCACTGAGCACAGGGCGATAGTTGAAATTCACGCTTGTCCGGCTGGGGTGGCAAAGGGCTCTCGGGACGATGTCAAACAAGAGTTTCCGCAATCGTTGCCGATGGTGCCAACCCCCTGCGGCAATTTCGATGCACACGCCACAACTTTTGCGAGGATGCCACGGTCCATTCGGCTCGCGGTTGGGTTACGATTCGGGCTCGATTCCAGCTTTGCAATGACGAGGAAAAACATGCCCGGACCTGTCCCCAAGATCACGTACACCCATACCGATGAAGCCCCGGCGCTGGCAACGGCATCGCTATTACCGATCGTGGATGCGTTCGCCCGTGCCGCAGGCGTCGAGATCGAAGCCCGCGATATCTCGCTCGCCGGCCGCATCCTCGCCAACTTTCCAGACCACCTCAGCGTCGGCCAACGTCAATCGGATGCACTCGCGGAACTCGGCGAACTCGCCAAAACGCCCCACGCCAACATTATCAAGCTGCCCAACGTGAGTGCCTCGGTGCCACAGCTCGTCGCCGCGATCAAGGAGCTGCAAAGCCACGGGTACGTCGTTCCCGATTACCCGGCCGACGCGAAATCCGATGCCGAAAAGTTGATCCGCGATCGCTACGCCAAAGTGTTGGGTAGCGCCGTCAATCCTGTGCTTCGTGAAGGAAACTCCGACCGCCGCGTCGCCGCACCGGTGAAGGCGTACGCGCGAAAGAACCCTCACTCGATGGGCAAGTGGGACTCGCAATCCAAAACTCACGTCACATCGATGTCCGGCGGCGACTTCTACGGCAGCGAAGCGTCGGCGGCGATTGACAAGGCCACGACCGTCGTCATTGAGCTCATTGGCGACGGCGCGATCGTGCTCCGTGAGAACTTAAAACTGCAAGCGGGCGAGATCATCGACGCCTCCGTGATGAGTCGCCAGAAGCTGCGAGATTACTTCACCGCCCAAATCGATGATGCGAAGCGGCAAGGCGTACTGCTTTCGTTGCACCTCAAAGCCACAATGATGAAGGTCTCCGATCCCATTATCTTTGGTCATGCCGTCGAGATTTTTTTTCACGATGTATTCACGAAGCATGCCGAGCTTTTCAAGTCGCTCGGTGTGAACCCGAACAATGGGATCGGGGACGTTGAGGCGAAGATCAAATCGTTGCCCGAGGCCCAGCAGCAGCAAGTGCGAGCGGATCTCGATGCGGTCTACCAGCAACGACCGGCTCTGGCGATGGTCGACTCGGACAAGGGCATCACGAATCTGCACGTGCCCAGCGACGTGATCGTCGATGCCTCGATGCCAGCCGCGATCCGCGCATCCGGAAAGATGTGGGGTGCCGACGGTAAGCTCCATGATACGAAAGCGATGATTCCCGATCGCTCCTACTCGGGGATCTACCAAGCGACCATCGATTTCTGCAGGCAGCATGGTGCGTTTGACGTCACCACGATGGGCAGCGTCGCGAACGTCGGCTTGATGGCCCAGAAAGCGGAAGAGTACGGTTCGCACGACAAGACGTTCGAGATCCCCAAGAGCGGTCGCGTCACCGTCACCAATGCCGATGGCATGATCTTGCTCGAACATGTTGTGGAGCAAGGCGACATTTGGCGGATGTGCCAAACCAAGGATGCCGCGATCCGCGACTGGGTCAAACTCGCCGTCACCCGCGCCCGAGCGTCCGGTTCAACCGCCGTGTTTTGGCTGGACAAGAACCGCGCTCACGATCGCTTACTCATTCGCCGCGTCGAAGAATACTTACCAAACTTTGACACCACCGGTCTCGATATCCAAATCATGTCGCCCCTCGAGGCCGCGACGTTCACGTGCGAGCGCTGTCGCCAAGGCAAGGATACGATTTCCGTGACCGGCAACGTGTTACGAGATTACCTGACGGATCTTTTTCCCATCCTCGAGCTCGGCACCAGCGCCAAGATGCTGTCGATCGTGCCGTTGCTTGCCGGCGGTGGATTGTTCGAAACCGGTGCCGGCGGTTCTGCACCGAAGCACGTCCAGCAATTCGTCGAGGAAGGTTTTTTGCGCTGGGATTCGCTCGGTGAATTCCTCGCGATCGCGGTTTCGCTCGAAGATCTCGGCTTCAAGACCAAAGACGAAGACGTGCTCGTGCTCGCCGAGACGCTCAATGTCGCGACGGGGAAACTCCTCGACAACAACAAGTCACCCGGCCGCGCCGTCGGTGAACTCGATAACCGTGGCAGCCAGTTCTATCTCGCGATGTACTGGGCCGAAGCACTCGCTTCGCAGAGCAAGAGTCCCCAACTGCGAAGCCGCTTTGCTGGGCTAGCCGAGACGCTCGCGGCACAGGAGTCCAAGATCCTTGATGAGCTGAAATCGACTCAAGGCAAGCCGATCGACATTGGTGGCTACTATCAACCCGACGCGTCGAAAACTGTCGCAGCAATGCGGCCGAGCCAGACCTTCAACGATGCCATCGCATCGCTTTCATGAGCGGCTTTGGGCGCTAGCCACCGGCGCGTTTCATCATCACAAACGTTGCGAGACATCTGTCCGTCAGTCCTGCTCATTCAATCCAGATTCCAATCAACCATCGGTTTTCCGAGGTGCATGGATTGTTCGACGGGCCGGTGGCTAGCGTTAAAACCGCTCACTTATCTTGCAGCGCCGCGTAGATCATTTCGAGCTCGTCCAAACGCAAGCTCGGGTCGTCGCACGTGTGGTCGTTGTCAACGATTTTGCCGTCCGGACCGATCAATGAATGACTCGAATAGCTGCTCACTCCGAGTGCCTGATAGGCCGTCGCGGTTGCCTTCGCCGTCGCGGATATCGCTAGCGAATGCAACCGTCGTCAATGCCCCGGCGCTCGAGCCCGAATGGGAAAAAGCGGGCGTGAGGATCGATCCGTACGCACAGTGAATGCTTAACTTCAGGTCGCCCGATCGAGTCGCCTCGCTAGGCGTTACGTCGCCCCAGACCGATGAGATCATCCGCTTCGCTACCGGGCTGGTTGAGTGCTTCATCGGTGCTTTGAGGGTCGATGTTGCGGCACGTCTCGGTGAGTTTCTCGGCTAAGTCGTCGAGCCAGTATTCCCAGGTTTCAACGGTCGTTTCCGCGGGCGGAACGTTCGCCATTTCGTCGAGCAATAGAATCATCCGCAGACAGTGTCGAAACAGGATGCCTTCTTCTTTTTGCAGCTTCCTGGCGGTGACGTACTTATTGAAGTCGCCGCCGAATTCCAGTAGCTCGCCGACGATCCACACGGGGGTGACATTGACGTTGTGAACGCGCGGGAATTCGGCACGGAACATCCGCAACAGTTTTTCACCAATCGTCAGCGGCCAGACCCGCGGTTCGTCAAACATCACGCGACCGAATCCCTTGTCGCGAACTTCTTCGTCTTCATTCTCGCTCTTGGCTCCGAGTTCCTCGGCGCTGGCAAGGCCGCTCTTGAGTAAGTACGGATCCAAACGCGACTGGGCCAACGTGCCGGCGGGCATGATGTCGAGTGATGGCATGCGAGCATGGCGGGCGACCGTGCCGGGAACCTCGAGCAAGCTTTCGAGTGTCGCGATTCGCTCCAACGGATCGGCGATCGCGAGATGGTTAGCGACGTAGACACCGAACAGCGGATTGATGCTGCGCAGGTGAATGAGTTTTTCCAATCGCTCGGTCGGGTCTGCAGTCTCAGGTCGGTAGTCGTCAACCTCGTAACCGCGGCTCTCGATCAACTCGGGGTCTTGATTGTCCTCGATCGTCTCGGCGGGTTTTTGATCGGGCGCACGCATCGAATCGAGGATGCCACCAAACAGCCCCGCTGTGGGGGGCGGTTCGTTCGGCTTTTGCGTGTTTTGCCCTGGCAGCATCTTGGGCTTTGCGGCACGCGGTTTCGGATCCAAATCGATGTATCCTGCAGTCCAGAGCGTGATCAGCATTCGATTCAAGTCTCGCTGGGCCTCCTCAATGCCTTTGAGGGGCAACAACCGCTTGGCGACCATTTGCCGGATGGGCTCGACGGAAGTGTCTTTGTCGAGCAAGTAGGCGAGCAATCTCCACGGCAATCGACCGCGACTCGACAGATCCGCCGAGGCGGCCTGTTGCAGGGTCGTGAATTGTTGTTCGCTCCAGTACGTTTCCTCGGTCCGCCGCTTGGGCATCTTCTTTTTGAGTTGCTTCTTGGCTTTCATCAAGCCCGGATCTTTGGTGTCCTCGGGGATGGAATCATACTTTTCTCGCCAACGATGAATCTTCACATCGTCTTCGTGAGCGAGTGAAAATACATAACCACGATCGTCATACTGGGGTCGACCCGCGCGACCAAAGATTTGCTGCGCAGCAGCGATGTCGACCAGTTTACGTTTGTCCTTGGGCCCCTTGAGCAGACTCGGCAACACGACGCTGCGTGCGGGCAAATTAATGCCGGCGGCGAGTGTCTCCGTGCAGACGCAAACGCTTAACAATTTTCGCTCGAACAATTCTTCGACCATGCGACGATAGCGAGGCAGCACGCCGGCATGGTGGACTCCGACGCCGCGTTGCAAGATTTGCTTGAGTTTCGGACCCGCCCCTTCGCTCATGTCGACGGTGCCGAGGTAATCCGCGAGATCGCTTTGTCGAGCCTTGTCGACGAGGCTTTTGCCCTTGAGCATTTCTGCGACGGTCCAGCATTGTGAACGACTGAAGCAGAAAAACAACGAAGGTGTCCGGCGAGCAATCTCGTCACCCGCAGCGATCTTCTCGGCAAAGTCGGGGAGTAGCTCGTCTTCGATCCATTCGTATTGCAGCGGCACTTTGCGCTCGGTACCACGAACGAGCATCAAGTTTCGCTGGTGCGAGCGATTGAGCCATGACGTGAACTCGATCGCGTTACCCACCGTGGCACTGAGCAGCAGCGTGCGAATGTGCTTGGGCAACAGTGCCAGCGTCAACTCCCACACGATGCCGCGCTCGGGATCGTTGAACGAATGGAACTCATCCATGACCACGGAGTTGACTTCGCTAAAGTCGAAGCCTTCCGTGTTGAGCAAGCGATTGAGCAGGATTTCGGCGACGACGACGAGCACGGGTGCATCGGCATTGACGCGGCGGTTGCCCGTGACGAGCCCGACACTGTCGGCACCGAATCCCCAACGGATCGCGGATTTTTGCAACTCATCGAATTTTTGATCCGTGAGCGCGATCAGCGGTGTCGTGTAATACATCTGACGCCCAGTCCGCAGCGCCTCATACACAGCGGCTTCGGCGATGAGCGTCTTTCCCGTACCCGTGGGGGCACACACCAGCACGCCTTGTTCGCCGGTGAAGTAGGCCAGCAAGGCTTCCTCTTGAACCGGGTAGGGCGCGAAGGGCAATAACTCGAAGTACTCCGAGGCTAACGTGTCACGATCGGGAATTTCGGTGTCGGAGGTCTGAGATGCATGCGTCATGGTGCCATGGTTGTAACAGCCTCGGGGGGCCAAGAACATGCGCTGCTGTCGAGGCTTTAGCCGATTTCGCCGCGGTCACCGGTCGTGGCGGTGGCGATATCGGCGGCATAGCATTCGATCAGCGTCGCTTGATTAGCACTGCGGTCGACTTCGCGCAATGCGCGGATGCTGCGATCGAGGCGGGCGAGCGTCGTCGGCGTCACTTGTTGCTGGTTCGCATCCGCTCGCATTCGGCCTCGGTAGTGTTGGACCGCCATGGAAAAGACGTCGCGCATCGCGTCGCGTCGCTTGGATGCTTCTTTGCCAGCGCCGTCGACGTGCTCCGTGATGATCCGGCTCAGCGCAATGGGATCGGGGTGCTCATCCGCTAATCGCTCGCGAATGGTTTGATAGAATTGGTCGCCATCGCCGCTGAGTAACTGTGCCGCGATGTGCATGTCACCGGCTGCCAGCTCGACGGCGGCGAGAATCCGCTCATCATCGGCTTGGATTGCGTATTTCTCTCGCAGCAAGCGGATCGCATCCGCGCCTCCGGGTGTTGCAAAGCGAAGTGTTCGGCATCGTGAGCGGATCGTTGGCAATTGCCGCTGTTCACTCGTGCTGATGAGCATGATGACGGCATCGGCCGACGGTTCCTCGAGCGTCTTGAGCAAACAATTCGCCCCCTCCTCGTTGAGGTAGTCCGCGTCTTGGATGATCGCGACTTTTCGGCCACCCCGGAACGGCCGCAACCGCACATCGCGACAGAAACCTTCCTGCATCCGCACCTCCGGACGACCGATCAATAGGTCCAGTGGGATGGTTGACTTGTCCTCCGGTTTCTTGACCACGATGAGGTCTGGGTGCGTCCCGGCGTCGACTTGCACGCAACCTTCGCACGCACCGCAGGGAGCCATCTCGGCTGCCGCCACACGTTCGCACAGCAGCGTCCGAGCGATCAACTTGGCGACGGTCTTCTTACCGACGCCGGCTGGACCAACCAGTAGAAAACTACCGGCTAGGCGGCGACGACGCAGCGCGATCTGCAACCATCCACGGATCTCAGCGTGGCCGATCAGCTCGGTCCAAGTTTTGGTGGACATCGTGGATTAAGGCGCGATCGCTGCACCGACAGCCTTTTCGAGTTCGACAATTTTGGCGACGCGTTTGGCGTGCCGTCCGCCCTCGAATTCGGTTCGCAACCACATCAATACGAGTTCATCAATGGATCGTTCACCAATCAAGTCTCCGGGTAAGCAGAGCACGTTCACATCATTGTGCCGACGACTCATCTCCACCATCACTTCGTCATAACACGCCGCGGCGCGGACGCCACAGAACTTGTTCGCGGCGATCGCCATACCGATGCCGGTACCACAGATGAGGATCCCGCGATCGGCGTCGCCACAACTGACTTGGCGAGCGACGATTTGCGCGAAATCGGGATAGTCGACGGCGGCTTCAGAATCGGTCCCGACATCGAGCGTTTCATACCCGTTGTTGCCGAGCGTCTGGATCAGCTTCGCTTTGATGTGGACGCCGCGATGATCGCTGCCCAATGACACCTTCATGTTCACTTTCCTTCGCTTTCGTTCGGATCCGCCGCATCCTTGCTCGTGGATCGGCTATCAAGACTGGTCTGGGGATTCAAATGATCCCCCAAGGCTTCCAGCCACTTCACTAACTCTTGTTCAATTTGTTCCGCACAACCGCGGTAAACTTCGACCGACATCCCCACCGGATCACTGATGTCGCCCCCATCGCGACGAAGCGTGAAGACACGTTGATGCATCTCAGGCCACGCTGCGAGGATCGCGGCGCGGTGGCCGCGGGTCATCGTCAGCACCAGGTCGGCCACGTTCATCACGGCGTCATCGAGCGGTCGGCTGGCGTGATCCGACAAGTCGAGTCCCCGTTCGTCCATCACGTCGACGGCTTCAGGGCTGGCCGGGCTACCCGGTCCCGCAGCCACACCGGCGGACATCACTCGCACCGCATCCTCGTCGCCGAAGCGATTGCGGACGTGGTCGCGGAGGATCGTTTGAGCCATCGGGCTGCGGCAGGTGTTACCCGTGCAAACGAGCACAATAACAGGTTTAGCGAATTGGTTCATAGCCGTTCGTTCAATGACCCCCTCGCGGAGCAATTCCCAGCGATTGTCCGTGACTCGTACCACCGTTGACGCTCCACCATAGCGGGTCGGGCCGTCATCGAGCAGCAGTGGTAGCTCGGTTCCGAACTCCTTCGCCACGGCCGCAGCAGTCGTCGGCAACGATCCGCCCTGGGCACAAGCGCTCGTAAGCAGCAGCGGAGCGGACAAATAACGGTGAATATGAGCCAAAATGCGGTGGTCGACGACGCGAACCCCGAGATAGTCATCGCCGCCGAGAATGCGTTGCTGGACGCTTCGTGGCAACTGACTCGTCGCCGAATAGGGACCTCCGCCGGGTACCACGAGCGTCAATGGACCCGGCCAACATCGCTGGCTCAGCCGTCGGGCGAGGGGCGACAAACTCGGCATGTAATCGAGCGCCGCTTCACTGCTGCGGACTGAGATTGCGAGCGGATTACCATCGCCGCAGCCACGAAGTTCGCACAACCGGGCCACGGCGTGCTCGCACAAGGCACTGGCGGCGAGCCCGTAAACCGTCTCCGTTGGCACGCCGACCACTTGGCCTTCGACCAATGCCTGGACCGTCCGATGCACGATATCGCGTGGGTCGCTACTCGCTTGGACGTCAAAAATCATGGGCACCGAAGCCGTGGAGAAAACTTGTCAAACGGCCGCCATTGTAAGGACCACAGAATTGTGCCCACAAGCCAACGACCAGACTAAACAAACGGGCGGACTAAACCAGTGGGCGCATGTAAAACCCTGGCTTCATGATGGGCGAATGCTCGGTTGCGGCGAACCAGGCTGCGATGGTCGATGCTTGCGCCGCGTTCATCCAGCCGACCGGAATCAAAAATGATGGGCACGATCTGCGTGCGATCTGGATCGCCAAACCTTGGGGTGTCCAGCGAAAATGCTTGAGCGCATCACCGGTGTAGGCATAGGTGACAAGGTTGGACGCGATGATGACGCGATCAGGCGTAATCGCAGCGGCGAAATCGCCGACTTGAGACCGCACCTTGATCCACTGGAACAAGCCGACCAACAGGAAAATCAATCCGGTCAATAACAAAATATAGACCAACGTGAACTGAAAACTCTCAGACTCGGTGGGTAGATAATGCGATGGTCGATTCCGCACCCATGGTGGCATGGTCGCATATCGCCAATAAGCGGCCGCGAAACCTGCAATACCGCACGCCGTAAGACTCGCACCCAATACGTGCCATCGCCGATAGCGGAAAGTGCCTCGCAAATCACGTCCCCTGAGGCTTCCCGAGACCACGATTGCGTTCTCCACGGAGTGGCTCCTATCGTTCTCAAGGGAGTCGAGCATCCGGCTCGCGCGGTCGAGCCAAATCTGCGATGCGGCAAGGAATGGATAGGGCAGTTGTTTGCTCATGACAAACCGAGTCGGAGTGAGTAATTCGTCGAGTCCAAATGATTGTTTCTCACGACCGATGATGTCGCCGGCGGCTACCTGAAACGACTCGGAACATCCGGGGAACTGCAGCACGAGTCGCTCCCGTTCGAGTTTGACGACGCTGCACGTTTGCAAATGCGCGCAAACACTGACCTGTGGTCCAATGAGGGTGAGCCACGGCCCGTGGATGCGACCGATGACCTTACCCGCTAGCCCCCGGGCGTTGTTGGCAACGGTCGAGGCGCTGCGGTGGCCCCACAAACCGAACATGATCGCTGCGAAAGGAAGCCACAGCGGGATCATGCAGCAGCACGACGAGCCAATACTGCGATTGAATTTGATGAAGCTAAATTCCGACAGAAAGACACTGCCGATGAGCACCAAAAGCACCAACGTGAAAGATATAAACAGCGTATCGAGGACGGGATAAAATGAGCGTCGGCGTCGTTCTCGCAGTCCCGTTCGCGACCAATCCGTAATGAACGAAATCGTTTCGAGGGAAACGGTCCGCGTCTTTGGTGGAGGTGAGCCGCCGTCGCTATCGATCTCCGACGGCGGCTCGTAAGGATTATGCAAAGATTTAGGCCAATTCTGCGGCGACGGTTTCGAGCAACTTCTTGCTCGCCTTGATGCCATCGAACTCGCTCAGTCCGCCGCCCTCGTATTCGATACCGACATAGCTGTTGTAACCCGCTTCGATAACGAGTTTCATCATCTTCAAGTAGTCGATGGTTTTTTCGTTGCCGGCCTCGTCGAAGTCATAGGTCTTGGCGCTAACGGCCTTGGCATAGGGCATGAGTGCTTGCACGCCTTGGTAACGGTCAAATTGGTTCCCATTGCCGATGTTGAAATTACCAAAGTCGGGAAGCGTGCCACAGTTGTCCATGCCGACGCGCTCGATGACGACCGCGAGCCAGGCACCGTTGCTGCTCAACCCGCCGTGATTCTCAACGATGACACCGATACCGTGTGGCGCGGCGTACTCGGACAATTGCCGCAGACCGTCCGAGGCAAGCTTGATCTGCTCGAGGTACGACCCGCTGCTCGCCGCGTTGACTCGGATCGAATGGCAACCGAGGAATTTCGCCGCGTCGACCCACTGATGATGCTGCTCAACGGCCTGCCTACGCTTCGCCGTATCCGCATCACCGAGGTTGCCTTCGCCGTCGACCATGATCAACACGCTCTTCACGCCGTTGTCGTCGCAGCGCTTCTTGAGATCGCTCAGGTACGCGTCGTCTCGGGCTTTGTCCTTGAAGAATTGATTGACGTACTCGACGGCCTCGATGCCGAACTCTTCGCGAGTGACGCGAGGGAAGTCGAGATTGGTGAGCTTGGTCGATTCATCACGCAGTGACTTGTGCAGCGACCACTCGGCGAGCGAGATCTTGTAGGGCGCGCTCCCGGTCGCGGCATCGGCGGCGAAAAGCGACCGAGAACTCAACGACATCGCCGCAGCACTGGCGGCGGCAACGGATTGCATGAAATAACGACGGGCGATGGGATGAGCCATGGGGGTTCCAGAGTGATGCGAGGAATGGCAGGGGATGAATTGAACCAGCCAAATTCTACTCGCCCGGTCGCGAATTTGCGACTGATGCCGACTTCAAAACCGCGCCCGGACCTGTCGCCGTGAACCGCCCAGCCGAGTGGCCGGACGGTTCAACTTTCCTCTACACCGCCTGGACGAGGTCCATCTGCTTGGCCAATCGCTTACGAGCGACGTGCAAGCGGCGTTTGATCGTGCCGACCGGCGCCGCGAACTCGTCGCTCATTTCGATCAACGTGCGACCTCGCATGTAGAACGCCTTGAGCGTTTGGCGGTCGAGCGGATTGAGTCGCTCAATGCCATCACGAACCGCCGCGGCCTGTTCGTTGTCCTCAGCGTTCACTTCGGGTTGGTCAACCGCGTAGCAAGTCGTCTCGAGCGTCTCAGGATCGCAAGCGATCGCGAACCTGGTGCGCGTCGCACGATTGATCGCCATCCGGTACACAATGCGTCGCAACCAGCCCCCGAATGCTTCCGGGACGCGGAGTTGGTCGATCTTTTGCATCGCTTGGACGAACACATCCTGAGCGAGCTCCTCGGCTTCGTCGGCGTTGCGGACACGGCGCATGGCGAGCGCGACGATGCCGCCTCGGTACCGCTCGAAGAGTTCGCCGAACGCGGACCGGTCGCCGCGTTGGGCCAAAAGCACGAGCTCAACGACCGTCAATTCATGTTGAAAAACGTTCTTAACCATGGTCTCTCCGGTAGCAACGCGTCGCCGATTCACGACGGATCATGTCGAGTTCGCCGCAGCCTTTGCGCCACCAGCCAGCATTGAAATCGCACCATGCGATCGAGCTGCACCGGTAGAATCTAGTTTTTTGGGGAATTGAAATGCTGCGAACCCAGTTCAGCCAACCGAAGCGGTGAAGCTTCGTGAGCGAGTTTGCGTGGTGCTGACGACGACGAACGTTTCAAAACGGACGGGTCGCCGGATCAAACTGCAAAGTCGCGATGGACCGAACCCAATGGGCATTGATGGCGATGAAACCAACGATGTCACCAGTGGTGTGGCACATTCGCAGCCGAGTTTTGCAACCAACCGGAGTGGTTAGTAGCTGCCGGCGCCGGAGCGCCTATCGGGTACCGAACTCGTTGCACACACCATCGCCAAGCGGCCCGACATGATGAGGCGTTTATTGCCTGTATCGTCGAAGCACTCGTGAATCAGGCTGCCGCAACCCATCGCCTGCAAAATTCGCTGGATCGGCGAATGCAGAGATGACGGATCATGGAACCCATGGACGGCGGGTGTCCCTAGAGGCTTCCGTAGCCAATCCGAAAGGCGGACTGCGGCGGCCAGGACACTCGTGACAACGAAATTCGCACGGACTTCGACATTGACGAAGCTGCGGACTACGGTGGCGGTGATCTGTTCGAAACGCATTTCCAACCTCCAAACGCACCGGTTAGGGGTGCGGCTACGGAGCACAAAAAAAACTACTACAAGAGAGACTCCCGCGAAGCCGATTCGCGTGAGCCGAACACTGGGACTCCATTATCCCAGACGAGTCCCCCTGAGGCCAGTCAATTTTATCGGCAACCTGGGGACTGTACGATTAGAAACGCACAGGATCGCCAAGGTTCACACGAACCGGACACTTTTTCGAGAAAACTTTATCGCAGGAATTCGCGGATGCTCGGGTCGTTCCAACAACTGGCTCGTCAATTCCGCGCCTTTGCCGCGGAAATGCGGGAGGCCGCCTTGGAACTGGCGTTGCCGCCGACGTGCCGCTTGTGCCAGGAGCCGGTGCCGGTCGAACGTGATTTCTGTGAATCGTGCGAACGTCCGCTCGTCGCCGCTGAGCGTTCGATGACCGGCGCCTGTCGCCGTTGTGCCCGTCCGCAAGGTATTTCGGCCGTGAATTTTTCGAGCTTGGCGGGGATTGATTCGCACCCGGCCGAATTCCCAACGTGCCGCCAGTGCGTCAAAGAGTCTTACGGTTTCGATGCGGCCGTTGCGTTGTGGCCGTATCACGGTTCGATTTGCGAGATCGTCGTCGCCTCCAAGTACAGTTCGCGACTGCCGCTGGCGGATGCGATGGGTCGTCGGCTGGGGCGCCGCTGGGCGAGTCTGAGCGAAACGCCCGTGGATCGAGTCACGTACGTCCCGTCGCACTTTTTTCGTCAGGCCAGTCGCGGGGGGACGAGCAGCCAGGTGATCGCCGAGGCGGTTGCTAGAGTGCTCGGAGTGAAATGCGAAAGAATCGTTAAAATGACGCGCCGAATTGAAAAACAGGCCTGGCTCGATGACGCGGCCCGCGTGGAGAATGTCCGCGGCGCTTTCGCATTGTCCCGGCGTTCGGTTTTGCGAGGGCTTCCTGATTTGACCAATCGGCATATTCTGTTGGTTGACGATGTACTGACGTCCGGAGCAACCGCGAACGAGGTATCTGCGATCTTACGGGCTGGCGGGGCCCGTAAGGTTTCACTGGCTACCGTCGCCCGGGCGCTACGAAACTGAATGCGTTGGCTCGAGCCCGCTTGAAAAATACTTGATTTTATGCAACCAGAACCACTTCCCAGCACTGTCCAACCATCACGCCGCGCCAGTTTTCGCCGCGCGATCCTGCGTGGTCTTGGCGTCGTTTTGCCGCCACTGCTCACAATCGTGGTGCTGATCTGGGCGTGGAACGCGATCGAAAACTACGTGCTCAAACCGGTCGAGACCGGGATTCGGCATTCGATCGTGTGGACGATCCAGCAAACGTACTCGGGAGGAGCCCCCAAGGGTGCAACCGCGATCGGCGAGCGCCGCCTCGATGGGTTCACGTACCAGGGAACTCGCTTCGTTCCCGATCCCACAGGTCGCAAATTTCTACCGGAGTACGTGGTCCAAACGGTCAATGAGAACGCGGATTACTTTGGTCCGTATACGCCGTCACCTGGCAGCGCGAGTGCTTACTGGCACCGTTACGTCGAACTCGAGTACATGCCGCGATCGATCGTCGTGCCGCTTTTCTTGATCATCTTTCTCACTCTGCTCTACTTTCTCGGCCGAATGTTCACGAACGGCCTCGGACGCTGGCTTGTGGCCGTGTTCGATGGCACGATATTGCGCATTCCGTTGGTGAACAAGGTCTACGGCAGCGTGAAGCAGGTGACCGATTTTGCATTTAGCGAACGTGAAATCGAGTTCAATCGCGTCGTCGCCATCGAGTATCCACGTCGTGGCATCTGGTCACTCGGATTCGTGACCGGCAACGGCATGGCCGAGATCGCCGAAGCCGCCGGTGAACCGATGCTGAGCGTGTTGATGCCGACGAGCCCGATGCCGATGACGGGATTCACGGTAACGGTCAAACGCAGTGAAGCCATCGACTTGAATATCACGATTGACGAAGCGATCCAGTTCATCGTGAGCTGTGGCGTCGTGGTGCCGAAGCAGCAAGTCGTGGGCAAAGTAATCGATGTCGGGGTGAGCGGAAAAGGTAAAACGAAGCGTCCGCTGATTGAGCCACTCGCGGATGATGAATAACAGATCTCACCGAGTGGATCAGGAGAGTAATGCCTTCACCGGTTCTCCATCGCCGCCGATTTTGAATGGTCGGCCATTGGGTGCGATCATTTCTTGGTCGATGGGAAGTCCCGCGGCGGCCGCAATCGTTTTATTAAAATCGCTAACTGAGACCCCGTCTTTGGCCACGGCGAATCCCGTTTTATCCGACTCGCCGTAAACTTGACCGCCACGGATGCCGGCGCCCGCGAGCAGGCTGCAGAAAGCACCGGGATGGTGATCGCGACCGGCGTTGACGTTCATGGCCGGCGATCGGCCGAATTCAGTCGTCAACACCACGAGCGTATCGCTCAACAGCCCCCTGGCGTGCAAGTCACGAAGCAGACTGCTCAATGCGTTGTCGAGGGTCGTACCCTGATCATCCAGTCTCGCGTAGAGATCTTGGTGCATGTCCCAACCACTGTAGTTGATCTCCACAAATCGCACGCCGCCCTCGACCAACCTCCGCGCCAGTAGACAAGCTTGACCGAGTTGGTTCTCGCCGTAGCTCGTTCGCACGCTCTCGGGTTCCTCCCCAATGTTGAACACCTTTAAATGCTCGCTGCCCATCAACTTCTTCGCTTCGATGTAGAGCTGGTTGTAGGCTTCGACTTGGCGATTCTTTCGCAAGGCTTGAAACGATTGGTCAAAGTCATTCGCCAGAACCAGTCGACGATTGAACAGTTTATCGTCGAGGTATTTGGGTAGCGAAACGTTTTGCAATCCTGCCTTGGCACTGGGGATTGGCACCGGCGACAAGGAAGGCTCAAGGAACCCGGCACCGGGATGTCGGTTGTCGCTGCCGACGAGAAAGTTCCCGGGTAACTCCTGGTTGATGCGTCCTTTCTCAGCCACCATCCAAGCTCCCATTGCCGGGTGCTGGATACTGTTTAATTTCTTATAGGCTGTTCGCATCAAGTACTTGCCACCCTCGTGGTCGCCAGTTTCCGTACTCAGCGACCGTACGACCGCGATCGCACCCGCCAGGTAGGCGAGTTTGGGGAAACGGTCGCCGTACTGGATTCCCGCGACGCGTGTTTGAATCGGCTTAGTCTCGCCCGCTTCTTCGACACCCGACTTGGGGTCAAACGTATCCAGGTGAGTCATGGCTCCGTTCATGAACAGGTAGATAATGTGCTTCGCCTTACCGGCCACTGGGGTGGCATCACCGCCCAGCAATTCACGACCACCCAAGATGCCCGCACCAAGACCACTGGCGAATGACAATCCGAGGCAATGTCTCGCCGCAGTCGTCATGAAAGCGCGGCGGTTTTCGATCTTCAATTCAGTTCGATTCACGGTGCAGGTTCCTCAGGTTCAAAGTGCCGCGATTAGGGAACAAACAAAAATTCGCGTGTGTTCAATAAAGCCCAGATGATATTGCCGTAGGCGACGCCATCTTGGTCTTGTCGTGACAGTTCACGAGCGACAATTTGCCGATCTTTTGGGGTGGGCTTCCTCGACAAAACGCTCAGAAAGATCGCATCGAATCGTTGTACGGTATTGTCGATCGCGATGACATTGTCGTAAATCGCTGAGCCTGCTTCGAGCATCACGTGCGTGATCGGTCCGTTAAACATGGCGAGGATTTGCGGCACGGTCGCTTCTTGCTGGGCGCCATTGATCGTTTCGCGATCGCCTTGGCCAAACTGCCGCAAGAAGTGTTCAGCGGGTGGTGGGCTGGGGAGCTCGCTGGCCCGACAAAGCACATTGCCTTGATACGCGTGTAGATTGAGAGACCGAGTGTAAGTTCCGGCAAAGTACGTTTCGCCAAACTTCTTACTCAACGCCTCGACACTTTCATAAGTCGCCGTAGAAAAATCGATATCGATGTTGGGTTTGTAGTCCGCAGCGGTCGGACGCTGGAACGGCCAAGGATTATGAACGGCCAGCGTCAGGATTGAATCCCAAACCTGCTCCGCCGTCATGCGGCGAACGACGGGGCCGGGGAAGTAATAGGGTGTACCGCTGGTGAGCTCATAATCACTCGCGGTGCGCTGGTACGTCTTGCTGTAGAGCATCAATCTCATCAGCTCCTTGAGATTGAAGTCCTGGCGTATCAGCTCACTGCATAAAAAATCCATCAACGGCTCGTTGACGCAAGCATTCTCGTCGCGGAAATCGTCGATGGGTTCGACGAGACCGAGCCCCAGCAATCGCTTCCAGATTCGATTCACGATCGTCTTGCTAAACTGGGCATTGTCAGCACTCGTTAACCAAGCTGCAAACTGTGCTCGCGGTGTTTTGTTCTTCGCCGACGCGGGGATTTTGCCCCACAACACTTCCGCTTGGACGATGTCCTTGGGCTTGGCATCGCCATAAGCGTAGTCGTGCGGAAGCCGAAACTTCGTCGGCTT
>JBBSJZ010000028.1:0-21822 GCA_038256795.1 Pirellulales bacterium
GATGAACCGCAATGTCGATGCTGGGCTGATCAAAATTGATCCTAACCAAAATGAAGGCCGACCCTGGCCACATGCATCCCTCGGAACGAGCGAAAATCTTCTCGGTGGCATGTGGTGCATCGCGACCGGTCATCCCGGCGGCTACAGCAGCGAGCGTGGTTTCGTCACCCGCGTCGGACGAATTTTGTCGGTTCGCGATGATGCTTTAGTGACGGATTGTGCGCTCATCGGTGGCGACAGTGGCGGTCCGCTGTTCGACCTCGCCGGTAAGTTGATCGCCATCCACAGCCGCATCGGTAACGACGTCGCTGACAATCTGCATGTGCCCGTCGTGCATTACGACCTTTCCTGGGAACGATTGGTCAACAGCCAAGCTTGGGGCTATTTGCCCGGATTCAAACCGGTGCTCGGCGTTTCCGGCAATCAATCCGCAGGCGTCGCCGAGGTGGTCGCCGTCACTCCCGGTTCGCCAGCCGCGGCTGCCGGTTTCCAGGAGCGTGACATCATCGAAGAATTTGGTGATGTGATGATTACCGATTTTGAGTCGCTTAAACGTGCTGTCGCCAACACCATGCCCGGCGAGCGAGCCGTCGTTTGGGTGAATCGTGGTGGCCCGCGTGTTAAGCTATTCGTCGAGATTGGCCGTTCAGATTGAGTGTTGCGAGTTGAGTGTTACGAGTTCTTACCCTCCGCAGATCCATGATTGTTGACATGATATTTCTCCGGTCGCTTCCGACGGCTTCTCTCGCCAGCGTTCGCATCACGAGTGCGATCATGATCATGATCGGATTGATGCACTCGCCGACGGCGCGAGGCGACGAGTCACCGCAGTATCGTGGTGACCAGTTTGTGATCGGTGTTACCAATCGGCGCGACAACGGCGACATGACTCGCTTGGTGTCGCCACTCGCCAAGCCCGTGGCCACCAGTGTGGTGCAAGTCGTATGTGGTGGACGCCCGGTCGCGCTCGGAACCGTCGTCAGCAGCGACGGCTATGTGCTGACCAAACGCAGTGAATTGACCGGCGATCCGATTCTGATTCGGATGGCGGACGATCGGCTGCTCACCGCTCGCGTCGCCGCAGTTCGCCGGGGCAGCGACCTTGCCCTGCTGCACGTGGATTCATCCGCCACTGCATCACCGGGTAGCTTTCAAGCTCTGGCTTGGGCCAGCGACGTTCCACCGGTGGGCAGTTTTCTCATCAGTCCCGGACGTGGCGGCCGAACCGTTGAACTCGGCGTGGTCAGCGTTCTCGCCCGCCCCGTCGCGCACCAGGGCAAACTCGGTATCTACCTCGAGGATGACTCCAACGGACACGCACGAATTTTCAAGGTTCATCCCGAGAGTGGCGCCGCCCAAGCGGGCCTTGAACTCGACGATCGGATTGTCGCCATCGATGGCAAGTCCAAGCTCAGCGCGTCGAGTTGTGTCGAAACGCTCGGCAGTCTCTACGCGGGCGAAAGTGTCCGGTTAACGATTGATCGATCGGGATCGACGATGGAAGTCGATGCCATGATTCGCGAGTACAACGTGATGCAGGAGACCGAGAACGATTCGAAGGTCAACGGACCACGTAATAAGAGACTCAGCGGTTTCGAGCGGGCGATTCAGCACGATACGGTACTCGAACCCGATGAGTGCGGCGGTCCCGTGCTGGATAGCCAGGGCCGAGCGATCGGATTGAACATTGCCCGCGCCGGTCGAGTGGTCAGCTACGCTCTTCCCGCCTCGCTCGTGATGCCGGAGATGGTCAGCATGCTCGAAGAAGCACGAGCAGCCGCACGCTAGCCCACGGGCCGCGTCGCCGCTCTTTTGGCGAGCGACAGGTTTCTCTGCCCTCGCCCCCAACGAAGCGTCGAGGGACAGGGTACCCATGAAAATGACGCTCGCCTTAGCACAGTGCCACCACCGGACAACTCAAATGACGTTGTAACCCTGGTCGGTGAGTTTCGCAGCGAGGACCTGTTTGGGTTGGTAGTCACCGTGGACGAGCCGGATCGCTCGGGGACGTTCTTGCATTTGGTTGACAAATCGCAGTAGATCGGCCTGGTCGCCGTGCGCCGAATAGCCGCTCAAGTGATGCACCCCCGCACGGATGTCATAACGACGGCCGTCGAGCCGAACCCAGTCGCTACCACGGCTGATGATCTGACCGGGTGTGCCGCCGGCTTGGTAGCCAACGAACACGATGTCGCTATTGGGATCGCCGAGAAACTCTTTCAAGTAGTTCACGACCCGGCCACCGGTACACATGCCACTGCCGGCGACGACGATGGCCGGCAATTCGTGCTTGGCGATGTGCGCGATCGTCGACTTGTGCTCCTGATGATCGCCGACGGTGGTCAGATTCTCGAACACGAGCGGTTGATCGTCGACGCGCAGAACCGTTTGCGCCTCGTCGCCCCAGAACTCTTGCAATTGCTTGTAGATTTGCGTGAATCTTGTTGCGAGCGGTGAGTCCACAATGACGTCCACGCTCTCCATCGCCTTGCACATCGGTGTGCCCTGCAGTCGCTCGAAGATGGTGTTCATCTCGAACAATAAGGTTTGCGTCCGCCCGAGACTGAATGCGGGGATGATCGTCACGCCCTTGTTGCTAAGCGTCTTGCAAAGGATCGACTCGAGCTCCTGCTGGCGATCCATTTCCGACGGATGCAACTTATCACCGTAGGTACTCTCGAGCACGAGCAAATCGGCACGCGGAGGACTGACGGGGTTTTTGAGTAGCGGGTCCGTACCACTACCCAAGTCGCCAGAAAAAACGACGACTTCGCCGGAGGGCAACTCCGCTTCGATGATCGCTGAACCGAGCACGTGCCCGGCGGGGCTGAGTCGAACTTTGACTCCCTTGGTGATCTCGCGCCACTCACCGTAGGGAATCGGGTGCAGCATGCGATCGATCTTTTCGAGGAACCCTTCGATTAGACGCCGCGACCGAGTGAACCCGAGTTTGAGGGCGTCCTCCATCACCAGTGGCAATATCTTGGCCGTCGGCATGGAACAGTACACCGGTTTGTCGAAGCCTGCGCTGAGCAGGTACGGAACGCGACCGACGTGATCGATGTGGACGTGAGTGAGTAGCAGTGACTCGATGCCCTTGAGCGAAAACTCGATCTCCGGGTTGCGATGCTTACGGGCGTCGTTGCCTTGAAACGTACCGCAGTCGACAAGGAAGCTTTGCGAGTCGTTCCAGAACAGTTGATGGCAAGAACCCGTCACACCGTCTTGGGCACCGTGGTGGATCAGTTTCATCGTTGTTTCATGAGCGGGGACAGGTACTGAAGGGAACGAGAGCCCCGTTGTAACAGGTTGACGAGCTGGAAACCTGAACGCCGCCGTGGACTCAGAAAACTCTTTGGAAGATTTTGGCTGGGTTGTGACCTAACGTGTCACGAGGCCAGCGAATATTAGAGTACCGGGGAAGAAACCGGTGACCCATCCAAACCATCCACTAGCGCCCAGCGCCCACACGGAAGAATCACCATGGCCAAGTACTACGTTCAATCCGGCACACTCCGCACGATCGTCCAAGCGGAATCGACGCAGAAGGCTGCGGTTTGGGCCGTCCACCAAGTGCTCGGTCAAGTGATGCAACTCGAGTCGGCACCGACAGCTGCGATCGACGCCGAGAGCCAATCGGCTGAGTTCATGGATCGAAGTAACCGCGTGGCGGTGTTGGGTTCGACGGTTTGCGTCAGCGAGCAGGGTTTCGACCGTCGCGATGCCAAGAGCTTGGAAACCCTCACCGTGGTATCCCAGTGGAACGACCTCGTGTCGACCCTCGATCGCTTAGAAAAAATGCTCTACCGCGTCGCTGCATAAAGTCACCTTCGCCGTTGCGGACACGCGGGATTCGCAGCGGTGCCTGGTCTCGCTTCTTGAGAGACATCGATCAAGCCGCTTTGGCGATGACAGTTCTTCGGGGGAAGGTCGCTGTCGCCGCTGAGCGGCTTTTTTTCGTACCCGTGGTGGCGAGCAAGCCAGCTTCATTTTCTCGGCATTGACACGTCACTACTCGCGCCGCAGCAATCCGGCGCTGGTTTGGAAGTAGCGTTGGCGGCGGATTTGTGGCTGTGAGACGTCAGCCGCGGAATCTTGCAAGTCGGCGAGATTGGCTTGGCAGTATCGACAACCGATCGAGTCGATGTGAAAGCGAACGTAGTCGGCGGCTTCGTCTTCCAAAGCTTCGAGCAAAAATTGGCCGAGCTCGGCGCGCGAGGGGCATGAGAGCCGATGCCGCCGCCAGATCGAACCGATGGTGTGCAGTCCCGCGTTGTCACGTCCGCGAACTTCGATCAATCGCTGGCGCAGATTCGTGTCGGATCGGAGTTGATGTTCGAGCTGTGCCGATCGTGCTGGCGGAAGAGCTTCTTCCAAGAACGCGCTCAATTCGGCATCGGTGAACATGGCTAACCCTCGAAACGACTCAAACAAAGTGCGACGTTCTGGCCACCGAACCCGAAGCTATTGTTGAGCGCGTACTTGACGGGCGCTTGGCGAGCTTCGTTGGGAATGTAATCGAGATCACATTCGGGGTCGGGGTTCTCGTAATTGATCGTCGGTGGCAGCACCGAGTCACGGATCGCGAGCAAGCACACGATCATCTCGGTCACACCGGCGGCGGCGATGAGGTGGCCCATCATGCTCTTCGTGCTACTGACGGGAATCTTGGGAGCATCGGCGCCAAAGACTTCGTGACAAGCTCGCGATTCGACCTTGTCGTTAACCGTCGTGCTCGTTCCGTGGGCGTTGACGTAATTGATTTCCGAAGGGTTGATGCCGGCGTTGGCGATCGCCATCCGCATCGCGGCAATACCACCGTGTCCATCGGGCGGAATGTCGGTGATGCGGTAGGCGTCCGCGGTTGTTCCGTAACCCGCGACTTCGCCGTAGATGGAAGCGCCTCGTTTCTTGGCGGACTCGAGCTCCTCGAGGATCACCATCGCCGAGCCCTCGCCAAGCACAAAGCCGTCCCGGGTACGGTCGAACGGACGACTCGCCTTGGTCGGGTCATCGTTGCGCGTGCTCAGCGCGGTGAGCAAATTGAATCCCGTCACACCGAACGGGTGAATCATGCTGTGCGTGCCACCGGCGAGCATCACATCGGCGTCACCACGGCGGATGATCTCCGTCGCTTCGCCGACCGCTTGGCTGCTCGCGGCACACGCGGTGAGGCAATTGAAAGTGGGACCTTGGGCATTGAACATTGTGGCCAAATGCGCCGCTGGCATGTTCGGCTCTTGCTCGAGTTCTTTCACCGGATCGAGTAATTTCAATCCCGCTTTGATGAATTCGGCGGAGCTATATTCACCGCCCGCGAGGGCCGCCGACATCATGCGGCTGAACGTGGTGAAATCTTGGTTCCCTTCACCGCTGCCAAGATAAACCCCGAATCGCACCGGGTCCTTGATCGAATCCAGCACGCCACTGTCGGAGATTGCTTGCTTGGCAGCACCAACGGCGAACTTGGTGTGACGACCACGGTTGGCCCACTTCTCGGCTGGCTCACCCGCGTGGGTAATATCCCAGTTCTTGACTTCCGCACTGATTTTGGTGGGGAAGCCGCTGGCGTCAAACAGTGTCGTGTAACCGACGCCGCTCTTGCTCTCTTGCAAGCCTGCCCAGACCGTAGCGGTATCGTGACCCATGGGGTTGATCATGCCGATTCCGGTAACGACAACGCGTCGACGCATGGAACAAACTTTCGGGGAACGAAGGAGGGTGAAGGAAGATTAAAGAACGCGAGCGAAGAAAGTTAAATATTGGCGTAGGGTTTCAACGGATGACCGTCTCGATCGATGGCGACATGAAATAGGTTCATCAGCCGCAGCATCGCGCCGAGGTCCCCGGGATGAAACAGGGGTCCCGTGGTAAATTTGCCTTCTTCCAGAAATGCGAACATCATTTCGATTTCCGCCTGCAGATTTCCATCACAATGGCTCGTGCAGACGACGGTCGCGCCGTTGTCCTGGGTCGCTTCCATTTTGACGTGGTAGCGAAGTTGATCGCCAGTGCGCGCGGGTTGATGAAAGAGGGCTTTGCCGACCTTCGCTAGCACCACGCGCTTCTCGAATCCGAAATGCTCGGCGACGAGGATGCCGCCGATTTGAGCGAGACCTTCGATGATCAGGGTTAGCGGCAGCATCGGATAACCGGGGCTGTATTCGTCAACCACTTCCTCGTCCAACGAGATATTCTTGATCCCGCAAGCGTGACTGCCGCTGACGAATTCCGTAAATCTGTCGACCCACAACCAACGCATGTCGTTTACTCGCCTACTTTGCTTTCGACGTAATTGCAGAGGTCGCCGGCGGTGAGCAGGTTCCCAAAGTCTTGCACGCGAGGTTTCTTTTCGAACTCGGTGAGATTGGCCCAGGGCATCCGTCGCTTGAGTTCGGCCATGCCATCCGCAGTGACGACACCATCTTGGACGTATTGGCTATTGGTGAGAATGTCCTCGGGTGACAGCTCTTCGCGGGGGATCGTGATGCCGAATGACTTTTCGAGTTTGAAAACGATATCGAGAAAGTCAATGGATTCGGCGCCGAGGTCACCAACGAGGGTGGCTTCGCGGGTGACTTCGTCGTCATCGACACCGAGTGCATCGACGAGAGCGACTTGGACTTTTTCGAAAATTTCGTCTTGAGAGAGAGCCATCGGTTAATCCTTCGTGGGTTGAGGTGTGTATTTCAATGCGGTCTAAAGTGACTGTGATTGTCGGATGACAGCGTCGACGCTGCCGAAAAGTTTTTCGAATTGCTTTCGAACCCGCTGGCGAACGTCGTCGTCGGTCCCCAATCGTTCAGGATCGCCGCTGAGACAACGCTCAAAAATGAGTCGCGCAGACACCGTGACCTTGTCTTCCTTAGCGCCGGTGGCCTTAATCGTGAACCACTCATCCTGTTGTTTGACAATTTCCGCGGTTACTAGCAAGGTCTCTCCGGGCACCAAAAAGTCGCCGAACTTGACGCTTCGGACCTCGCGAAGCAAGACCAGGGGCGTCTGGAAGTCGTCGGAGACGCGAATTAGCCATGCCCCAGCCTGCTGGAGCGCCTCGAGCATCATCACGCCGGGCATGACCGGAAAACGTGGAAAATGGTCGAGTAAGTATTCTTCATTGCCGTCCAAAGTTCGCTGGCCGACCAGTCGCACGCCGGGTTCAAGTGTGAGAATTTTATCGAGTTGTCGGTACTTCATTCGATTTGCGGCACTTGAACGCGATGAACCGGGCGAGCCGGAGGGGTCACGGGAAGAGGACGGTGCGGCACTACCATAGTTTCCCGCAAAAAATCGCTCAACCACGTTCCCGACGGAATAGTTGCCTCCCCCCTCAGCGCTGGGACGGACGACATTGGGGCCCAGCCACCTCCGGGCCGATGTGCGTGATCCGATTTTGGTGGTCCACGAACACAATCCGGGGCTGATGATCGGCGACACGATCCTCCGGCACGAACGAGTATGTCGCCAAAATCACGTGGTCTCCTGGATGGATCAAGTGAGCGGCGGCACCGTTGGCACAGATATCGTGGCTGCCGCTCTCACCCAGAATCGTGTACGTCTCCAGCCGGGTGCCCCGGGTCACGTTCCAAACGTTGACCGCTTCATAGGGAACCATCCCCGCCGCCTCGAGCAATTCGGGCGGGATCGTGATGCTGCCTTCGTAATTCACATCGGCGCCGGTGACGGTGGCGCGGTGAATTTTGGCAGCGAGCATTTTGCGAAACGAAACATTCATAGCAGCTCAGCGATCACCGCCGTCGCCCGTGTCCGGTCGCTGAATCGCCGTCGACTTCGCCTCGCCCGCCAGTGATGGTTGGGCTTGGGCCAAGTAGGGTGCCAACAAATCACGCGTCGCCGGGTCTCGCATGGCAAGCTTGCCAAACCCGTGAACGGCACCGAGCTGGATCGCTAATTCCTGTTGCTCGTCGTAATTCGTGACGAGCATCACGGGGATGTCGGCGAGGCTCGCATCGGCCTTGATTTGGCGAATGACATCCATACCGTCAGTGTAGTCACGATCGAGTTTACGATTCACGGTGACGAGATCGACGTGCCGCGTCCGCAGCACTTCGAGCGTATCCTCAGCCCCGTGAGTTTGGATCACGGTGGCATTGAAGTTCGCATTCGCCATCTGACGAATCGAGTTGTAATCAGGACCGCAATTACCGCAGTCCACGAGCGTCTTGGCCATAACTATTTCGGCAACCCGATTGCGAATAACTTGTCTTTGGTGCTGATGAAAATCGTGTCGTTCGCCGCCACCGGGGTGCTGTAGACACTCGTGCCCATATTGATCTCAGCGATCGGTTCCTTGTTCTCGGCCCCGAACTCAAAAATCGCCACGTCGCCGTCTTCGTCACCGATGTAAACGTGACCATTGGCAATCAACGGGCTGCCCCAACTTTGAGCCAGCATGTCGTAGGTGAAGTGAACGACGGGTTTGCCATCGTCGCTACCCTTGGCGGAAAGACAGTGCAGAAGCCCTGAGAAGTCGGCGACGTAGAGTACGTCATCCTTGATCGCACAGGTACCGATGGTGCGGTGCATTTCTTCCTCGAAGTCCAGTTCGCCATCTTCGTTTTGGTCAAGCATGGTGTAGTGCCAGAGCGCGGCACTGTTCGGATTATCGATCGCCGCCTCGCCCTTTTCTTCTTCGACCGCTTGAATCCGCTTGTGCGCGATCGGGGTCCGTTTACCGTCCTCGATCAACACCGCCAACTGGGGCGACACATCGCCACGTTTGTTCGGGTCGATGCACCACAAATGCCCTTCGCCCTCACCGTGTTCGGGGTCTTGACCGACCGCGATGTAAACCAAGTCGTTGTACACCACCGGCGTCGCGATCAGGTTATTTCGAGTGCCTTCACCGCCGAGGATCCACTTGGAAGTCTTCGGATTGCAGTCGAACTTCCAGAGCAACTCGGGCTTGCCGTCGCTACCGCCGTCGGCCTTGAAACTGTACAGATAACCGTCGCCGCCGCAGAACAACGCTTGCATCACGCCACCGAGCTCGGCGACCGTCGGGCTCGACCATTGGCCATGCAAAATATTGGTCGCTGGGGACGCGTCGGTCCACAGCACTTCACCCGTGTTCTTGTTCATGCAAATGAAACTGGGTGCGTTGGGTGCAGGCAAGTTGATGTGTGATTCATCCAGGCCATTGCTGGTGTTCACAAACAAATAGTCCCCGTACGTGGTGACGCTGCACGAGCACATGTTGTGCTGGCTGACGCCGAGTGTGGTCATCATATTGAATACCCAAATCACATCAGCTTCACGTTTGTCGGTCACACCGAGCGCCTTGAAGAAACTAATCCGAGGACCGACTTGCTTAATCGAGATCTGGCGATCGACGCCTGAGAACTTGCCTGACGCCGTCCAAGCTTTGCCTTCGGTCACCGTCGTGACACTGACGTCGCCCGTTAGTTCTTCACCAGCACTGGTGAGGGCGGTGACAATGGCATCCGTGAATTTTCCAGCCGCGAGCGCGGCGAGTGCGTCTTCGTAAGTCGATCCGACGCCGCTATCCATGATGTCGGCGACGTGGGCCGGCTCGTCCTTGACGGGACCGTCGTCCTCGTCATCGTAGAAACCTTCGGTATCGAGGCAACGAACCTCACCGCGGCTGGTCACAAACCACAAACGCTTGCCTTCGACGAGCGGTGCGGCGCAGATACCTTGCAATGGCCAATCGTGAACCCGGCCGGTGATCAATTTCTCGCTGCTGTGTTGCCAAAGCAATTCACCACTCGCTTCGTCAAAACTAAGCAAGCACCCGAGATCGACGTCCGCGGGGTAACGTTTGAGGTGACCGGCGCCGTTGTTGGTACCCACGTAGACGTGACCATCGGCGATCACGGGGTTCCCGTAAGTCTGACTACCGAGATTGGCATACCAGCGAATATTTTCGGCCTTGCTCTCGTCCCAGTCACCGGTTTTGCGATCGAACTTGCCAATGTTCCACTCAATGGGCAGATTTTTGACGTTGGGGACGTTGTTGCGATAACGCGATCCGCCCCACTGGGGCCAATCACCACCGGCGGCGAGCACGTCTTCAGGCTGCATGACTTCTGTCGTCGAAAGCGAGACGATCGTCTCCTTCGCCTCCGCCATCTTCCCGTCAACTTTGGTTTCCGCGGACTCGGCGGCGTCGGTCGCTGAGGCAGCGGCTAGTTTGGTCGTTTCGGCAGCAGCCACGACTGCGGCCGCCGCAACCTTCATGTCGGGTTCGGCTTCAACGCTAGCCTGAGGCTTTTCGACCTCTTTTGGCTTTGCCGGAGTGACCGGGACCTCAACAACCGGCACTTCGACAATCGCATCCGTGACATTGCTGTCCCAGGCCGTGAGATTACTGTCCGTGACGTTGCTATCGGTCAGATTGCTGTCGGTAGCGTTGCTGTCCACATCGTCGATCGTGTAGGCATCGGTCGACGTGTTGACTTTGCTATTACGCGAGGGCGGTTTACAGCCGGCGAACATCATTGTCGTGAGGCTGCCGAGCAAGGCAGCACCGATGAGCAGGCTCCAAGCCGAAAATTCTTTGTTACGCATGAAATTCTGGGGAAGTACGAAGTAGGTTGGGAGGGTGCTGGGGTCAAAAGCTGTGAGCTAACTCGATTTTCGAGCTGAGCCAACAGCGGCTGTGTCCTCAGGAGTGACAATGATACGATTGTCACGCCTGATTGGGACGATCGTTTTACTCGTTTTCTTCGTCGTTGGCTGTAACCTCGATATTATCCAAATAAAGTTCCGCGACTTTGGCATTGCCATAGAGCCCCGGGCTGGCTGCCAAATTGGGCGTTTCATCGCGGGCGGTGATGGTCCACTCGTCCGGCTCGGGTTCGCCGCGGGGCCATACTTTGCCTCGCAACACGGCCACCGCCGCGGGCCCCTCGCTCTCGATCTCAGTCCGAAACTTCATCCGATACCAGGTGTCACTTTGCCACGGGAAGTCGACCGTGGAGGCCATCCGCAATTGCGGTGACCAGCTGCGAATTTGCAATTGCTGGCTATTTCCCATCAGATCCAGCACATAGCCTTGGGCGGTTAAGCCGATATCGGGCATCTGGTCGCCCGACTTCGCGCCGCGGGCGTCGGCCGCGATCGTGTACTCGGCCAAATCGCTTTTGCCCATCCAAGCCCGGCTCCGAGCTCCCTTGGGGATTGTCGTGACTTTCACGAGGGCCGGTGATCCGTCGACGTCGCGAATGACGTGGCGGTAACGGGCTCCGACCCACGACAAAGGTGGTTCCGCCAAGTCGTCAAATGTGAATTTCCAAGGCAGCGGCGGTACAATGCGGATGCGGGCAACCCCCGCAAGCTCACCGACGCGAGCCGTAATCGTCGCGGCCGTGTGCTTCGCGGCCGCATCGGCCGTGAACGTCGCGGCGTCGATATCTCCCGGTCCCTGGACTTCATAACTGACATCACCCGCTGCGGGATCCGCGAGACGTTGGCCGTTGGCATTGAACAATCGCACCGAAAGCGAGATCGATTCACCCGGCAACGCGATCGCTTCGCCAGGCACGACCCGTAATGTCGCCGGCGCCTGGTCCGCATCCGGCGGTGTTTCAGCCCCGAGGTTGGCGGCGAGATTCGACGAGAACTGCTCACCGCTACCGGTACCGACGCAGTACATCGTCGAGTGACCCTGGAAGTAGAGCTTGCCACCAGCGACGATCGGCGAGGCCGTGAAGGACTCGTCACGAATGCGGCCCTTGGCAATGAACTCGGCACCATCGTCCGTGGGTGTCAAAATCGCCCAGCGTCCGTTTTCGGTCAGCACGTACAGTTTATTGTCCGCGAACAGCAGTGACGACCATTGCTTGCGATCGCCGATGGCGATGCGGTCAGAGATCACTTTGCCCGTTTCTGCGTCAATCACGTAAAGCTTGCAGCTATCGGTCACGACGTAAAGCCGACCATCGGCGAGCACCGGCGCGCTGCGTCCGACGACCATTTCTTCGATCTTCCACAGTTCTTTGACGCTGGTCGAGTCGCCTCGGCCGGAAACCTCAAGCGCCACCACGGCGCCCATCGTCGTTCCACTCGTATTTTCCTCGCTGTGGCTGGCGAACACTCGATTGCCCGAAACCAACGGCGTCGCGAACAAACCGCGACGCGACAGATCGAAATGCCATAGCGCCTTGCCACTTCGCGGCTGAAATCCCCACACCGCACCGTCGCCGGCGCCGAGAATCATTTGCCGCTGGCCATCGATCGTGACCAAACTCGGCGCGGAATAGGTCGTATCGTCGGGAAAATCGCGGGTGCCAGAGAACCACACGAGCTGGCCGGTTCGTTTATCGAGCGCGATGAGACGGTGATTGGGTTTCGCGGCGTCCCCCCAGTTGATCATGATGCCACTAATGATGACGAGATCTTCGTGAACGACGGGAAAGTTCGTTCGTCCGCCATACGTGCTCAGCATCCCAAATTGCTCATGCAGCGGAATGTCCCAAACGGCGGCGCCCGTTTCGCCGTTGATGCACACGAAGTAATCGCAAACTCCGAGGCAATACACATTGCCCGTCTCGGGGTCCGCTACCACGCTGCTCCAACCCACACGCGTGTCCGGGACATCAGACATCCACACGTTGAAGCGATGCTCCCACAACATCTCGCCACTAGCAGCGTCGACGCAAACGACTCGCTCACCCTCACGCGGCGTCCCCGGCTCAGCCCGCAAAATCGTGTAGAGTCGCCCATTCATGACGACGGGGGTGCTCCGACCACCCAACTCGTCGTTCTTCCATAGGAGGTTACTGCCGTCGCCACCTTCACTCGCCCAATCATCCGGCAACCCCGTGGCCTGGACCGATCCGTTAAAATTCGGCCCCCGCCAATATGTCCAATCCGCCTCATCGTCTGCGGCGACAACCCAGGTCGGCGGCGCGAGTAGCAGCCCAAAGATAAGCATTCTCGTGAATCGCGGCAGCGGCATCGTTATTCTCGTTCGAGTTGAAGGTGACTGAGTGAAAGTGTTCGTCGGCCGGGTCAAACTTGCGGGTGCAGATGATTAATCCCTGCGTCTCGCAAGCGGACCAGTGCCGAGCCCGAGGCGGAATGAGCACTGAGACCTCAACCTCACCTTGGTGAAGATGAAAATGGCATCGCGCGTTGTCGCGAATTTACGCAAGATGCACGACTCCGGCAGATTGCGGTGAGTTGGCATGGGCTCGGTAGGCAATTCCACCGGGCCGGAGAACTCCCACGAGCTCGGATAGGCGCACGACTGGGGGCTGATCCGCTTGTGAAATCGGGTCCATGGGGGGCCAGTCCAATCCATGAGGGGAGAAACTGCGGGGCTCCGGCGACGGGACAACCATTTTAATCGCGCCAGCCGTTGCCCGCTACAGCTACGACCGTTCCAGTGGGATTTCACGGCAAATTGCGGGTTTGCTACCTGACCGGTAAAACTTAGCAAGCGGGGGAAAATGGGCGGGAAGAGTGATTGATGGTGACGGCCTTGTCGATATTTCCATTGTCTCGCTAACCAAGGTTCTCCGGCTCGTGGCCGACAGTGACCTGGGTAAGCGGTAAAGGACTCTGAGGCCCGGACATTGGATGTTCGGGTCTTGTGATGCAAGGGCCATCTTGGCAATCGAAATCAGAAGCCTGGTAGTGGGTGACCCAAAATTCCCACTGCCCGACTAGTAGCAACGTGAGCTGAACGAAGTCGGCGGGCCGGGTGTCCCGCACCCGACCTGCTAAGTGCTCACAAGATTTGTTGAGGTTCGATCGTTGGCGACTTCGTCCAACGACCGCACCTAGCTGAATCGCTAGTGGCGACTGATGGCGTGCTGAGAAGACTCGAAACATCGCGAAAACATCACCGCGAGATTACGTTTGGGAGACGTGGCTCCAATGAATAAGACAATTCTTACTTTAACCCTGGTCGTCGGCAGTTCAATTTGTAGCCAAAGCTTCGGCTTTGACCTACTGGACCGCATGCTCGGCATGAAGGGTTGTGGATCGAACAGCAGCTGTTGTGACACGAGCTGTGCTGAACCCGCTTGCGGTGCCGAAGCCTGTGGCTGTGGTGCTCCCGCTTGTGGCGATGGATGTGGTTCGTCATGCGAACCCGCTTGCGGCTGCGAAGCCAAGGGCTGCGGACTGCTCGGCAAACTCCGCGGCAACGGCTGCGGTTGTGGTACAGCTTCCTGCGATGGTGGCTGTGCCCAACCAGCGTGCGGCGGATGTGCTGAACCGACCTGTGGTTGCGAAGCCAAGGGTTGCGGATTGCTCGGCAAACTCCGTGGCAACGGCTGTGGCACTCCATCGTGTGGCGGATGTGCTGAACCAGCATGCGGTTGCGAAGTCGCTGCTCCTTGTGGCGGTTGCGACGCGACGCCAGCTTGCGGTTGCGGCAGCAAGTCGCGTGGCGGCTTGATCGGCAAGCTGTTCAGCTGCAAGAACAGCTGCGGCGGTTGCGACAGCGGCTGTGCAGCACCATCTTGCGGTTGTGCTGAGCCAGCCTGTGGATGCGAAACTGCTGCTCCTTGCGGCGGTTGCGACTCAGGCTGCGACAGCGGCTGTGGAACGAAGAAGTGTGGCGGATTGTTGAAGAAGCTCTTCGGCAACCTCCGCTGCGACAACGGTGGCTGTGACAGCGGTTGCGATGCGGGCTGTGATGCCGGTTGCAGCGGCTGTGCAGGATCGGTGGCTCCGATGATGTCGGCACCATCGCCAGCACCAGCACCCGAATATGCACCAATGCCACCCGCACCGATGGTGGACCCAAGTGCAAGTATGACCAGCAAGCGTCGCGTCATTCAGGCCAGTGCAACCATGGTTCGTTAATCGCGAATCAAGGTCGACTGAACCCTCAGACGTGACCCAAAGCGACCCGGCCGGGAGAAATCCTAGCCGGGTCGCTTTTTTTACGCGCGGACATCAACGGCACTCATGCCAAGAAAAAGAACGGTGCCGGAAAACCAACTCGAAGGTCCAGTGAGGAATACCGGGAGCTCGCTGAATTTCTATTGCAGCCGGTGCGGAGAAATGTCTAGGCTTGGCGATTAAACGCGTCAGTTTTTTCGCCGCACGTGACCGCTTGAGATGAATCCAACACTCGACTCGTGGCACCGCAAGCGGCTCGCCCAACTCGAATCCAATGCGATCATCGGGTATCACCCGAGTGGACCGTCGGCGGCGGAACCGACAGCTATCTCTGCGCTCGTCGCCATCGGTTATGACCGAGTTGAGATTGCCAAATCCACGTGCCTGAGATTGATGGAAGCACAAACGGTGGACGGCAAGGTCTCGGTCACTTTGGATGATCAAGGACCCCATTGGCCGACCGCGCTGGCGGCGATCGCTTGGCACCAGTACAGCGCGCATTACCAGGATGAATTCGCGGGGTCCTGTGTGCTGGCGCGAGACCGCGGAATCGCTTACCTGCTCGGCTGCGGCGGCGAAGTCATCCCTCGCAGCAAGATCGTCGGCCACAACAGTGAGCTGCTCGGGTGGCCTTGGGTGCTAGGCACGCATTCGTGGCTCGAGCCGACGGCACTTGCCCTCATGGCACTGCGCCACGCGGGACGGCAAACGCATCCGCGTGCGATCGAGGCGGCTGAATTATTGCTCGATCGACAATTGACGACCGGGGGCGCGAATTATGGCAATACCTTCGTGCTCGGCCAACTTCTGCGCGCCCACGTCCTACCGAGCGCCATGTCCGTCGTCGCGCTCCACCAAGTTTCACCGGCACCCCGCGAACTCAAGGCCACGATTCGCTTTCTGCAGAACGAACTCAATCGACCGCTCGCGTCCACGAGTTTGACGTGGACGATCTCCGCCTTGGTATCGGCGAGTTGGGAATCGTCCGCGGGGATGTTGGAATACGAATGGCCGATCGGCGAAGCAATCGCACGTTTGGAACGAGTCGAACCGAATCCGCACCGTGACCATTTGCTGCTACTGGCCATGCTGGGCAAGCGATCTCCACTCCTGGCCATGCCGGCATGGGAATTGAATCGCGTCAGTGAACGGGAATCGGCATGAGTCACCAACACCCCCACAAACCTTCATCGAGCACCTCGGCGGTGAACCGATCTCGCCGCGATTTTCTCATCACGGGCGGCGCGACGGCCGCGGGTGCTGCCGCGGTCGCTTGGTTGCACGCGAGATATCGCACCACGGCTGAAGTCTTCATCGCTCGCAATCAAAAGTATGGCGGTGAATTGACGCGAACCATTCGTGACGGCTTGATCGCGTGCCAATTCGATCCGGCCACGGTGAAAGACAAGCGAGTGCTGCTCAAACCGAACCTTGTCGAACCGACGCGGTCCTCACCGCACATGACGACGCATCCCGCAATGATACAAGCCGCTGCGGAAGTCTTTCGTGGTTGGGGCGCGAAGGTTTCCGTCGGTGAAGGCCCCGGGCACGTCCGCGACACCGAACAGGCGCTCGTCGAGTCGGGTGTCTTCGAGGCGCTTGCGGAGGCGAAGCTCGGTTTCGAGGACTTGAATTACCAAGAGGTTCGCGAGTCACCCAATCGTGGTCGAGCCAGTCGCTTGAAAAGTTTTTACTTTCCTCGAGCGGTGCTCGAAGCCGACCTGATCGTCAGCATGCCGAAGATGAAGACGCATCACTGGATGGGCATGACCGGCGCGATGAAGAATTTCTACGGCGTGATTCCTGGAATCAAGTATGGCTGGCCCAAGAACGTGCTGCACTTTCACGGGATCCCGGAGACCGTGTATGACATCAACGCTTCCATCCCGCGTGCGATCGCGATCGTCGATGGCATCGATTGCATGGAAGGCGACGGCCCCATCCTCGGAACCCTCAAAAAGATGGGACTCGTGCTCGTGGGTACGAACGTCGCCGCGGTCGACGCGACACTCACTCGCTTGATGGAGATCATTCCCGAAGAGATTCCCTACCTGGCCAAAGCCGGGGGGCGTTTGGGTCCGATCCGCGATTCGCAAATCGTCCAGCGCGGAGAAAAGTGGCAGCCGTTGGCGCAACCTTTCCTGATCTTAGATCGTGAGCACTTGCGAAGCATGCGCGTCGACAAAACGCACTTCGTGACTTAGCATGCCCAAACACGGGAAACCCACATGCCATCCATCCAAGAGCTCTTTGAAACCACGACCCCGGCGGCGCTGATCACCGGCAGCGGCTCGGCCCGCGTCGGCAATGTCGTCGCTCGGCATTTGGCGAGCCTCGGCTGCGATGTCGCCTTGCACGCCAACCGGAGTGCTTCCGCCGCTGAAGAGACCGCGCGGCAATTGCGAGCCGATCACGGGGTGCAAGCGATCGTTGTGCAAGGGTCGCTCACCGACGACGCAGTGCCCGGCCGGATTGTCGAGCAAACGGTGAATGCCTTCGGTCGACTCGATGTGCTCGTCAATTGCGCCGCCATTTGGTCCCCCAAAGCCCTCGAAAAATTAGCCGCGGAAGACCTCCGCGAGTATTTCCAAATCAATGCGATCGGCTCGTTCCTGTGCGCCCAGCACGCGGGGCTGCGGATGTCGTCCCAGCGAACGGGAGGCAGCATTGTCAACATTAGCGACTGGGCAACGACGCGGCCGTACCTGGATCACGCCGCGTACTTTCCGAGCAAGGGCGCCGTCGAATCCATGACTCGTTCACTCGCTGTTGAACTGGCTCATCGCAACCCACGCATCCGCGTCAATTGTATCCAACCCGGCCCCGTGCTACTCGCCAGCGAGATTGCGGCTGGCGATGCCGAACGTATCGCCCGGAGCACGCTATTGCAGCGTGTCGGTGCGCCCGAGAACATCGCCCATGCCGTCCAATTCCTCTGTGAGAATGATTTCGTGACGGGCGTGTGCCTTCCCGTCGATGGCGGACGCAGCATCTACGCCAGCGACGGCCTACAAATCGGTCTGAACACGGGCTGAGTTGGTAACCCCAGTCCTAGGCGATTAGATCGTGGACGACATGGCCATGAACATCGGTGAGCCGGTAGTCGCGTCCCTGGAATCGATACGTGAGTTGTTCGTGATCGAACCCGAGTTGATGCAGGATCGTCGCTTGCAAGTCATGAACGTGAACCGGGTTTTCAGTGACTCGAAAACCGAGTTCATCGGACTGACCATAATCGAATCCGCCCTTGGTGCCGCCGCCGGCCATCCACATGGTGAACGCATCGGGATAGTGGTCGCGACCGAGCACGCCGCTCTTCGCCGTGCGGCCTTCGCGAAACGGCGTCCGTCCGAACTCGCCACCCCAAACGATGAGCGTTTCCTCGAACAATCCGCGTTGCTTCAAGTCCCGGATCAGTGCCGCGACGGGTTTGTCCATCGTCGCGCACTTGTCCGTTAAACCGCTGGTGAGACCCAATCCTTCGCCGGTGCCGTGAAAGTCCCAACCCCAATCGAAGAGCTGGACAAACCGCACGCCCGATTCGACGAGGCGGCGGGCGAGCAGGCAATTATTGGCCAGGCTCGAACCGCCCGGTGTCGCGCCGTACTCATCGAGTGTCGTTTGTGATTCTTGAGATATGTCCATCACCTCGGGGACTGACATTTGCATCCGAAAGGCGAGTTCGTATTGCGAGATGCGGGTGAGCGTTTCGGGGTGACCCATTTCCGCGGCTTGCAACTGATTCAAATCTCGCAGAGCATCGAGCGTCTTGCGGCGGAGGTCTCGATTCATGCCCGGTGGGTCGGACGAGTACAGCACGGGATCGCCCTTCGATCGGCACTGGACCCCTTGGTACACCGACGGTAAGAATCCGCTGCCGAACGAATTGCTACCGCCATTGGGCTGAACACCACTGGAGATCAACACGACGAAGCCCGGCAGGTTCTCGTTCTCACTGCCCAATCCATACGTCACCCACGAGCCGATCGAAGGCCGACCCGAACGCGGCGAACCGGTATAGATCAGTAGCTCGGCCGGAGCGTGATTGAATTGGTCGGTGTACATCGAATGGACGACGCACAGGTCATCGGCCACCGTGTGCAAATTCGGAATGGCGTCGGACATCCACATACCGTTCTTGCCGACTTGCGACCACTTGCGTGGCGAACCCATTAACTTCGGAGTGCCGGAGGTGAACGCGAATTCGCGACCGGCCAGGAACTCATCCGGACAATCCTGGTCGTCGTGCTTCACCAAGCTCGGCTTGTAGTCAAACAAGTCCAAGTTCGGCGGCGACCCCGTCATGTGCAGGTAAATCACTCGCTTCGCTTGAGCCGGAAAATGCGGCGGCTGGAGCGCCAGCGGGTTGGAAGCCGTGCGCTCGGCGGTCGCTTCCGCCGCGAGCAAACTCGATAGCGCGATGCCACCGAGTCCGGCCGTCGATTGCTGGAAGAAATGTCGTCGCGTTTGCAATTGCAATCGTTCGAGTCGTGGGTCCATGGTCGCTATCGCTTCATCAACATTTCATCGAGGTTCAAAATCACATTCGCGACCACGGCCCAAGCCGCGTACTCGCTAGGTTCGACACCAGCCGTTGCCGGCAGCGGCCCGAGCGGCTCGGTCGCCATTTTCAACGCTTCATCGGGTTCACTCGCGTAGTACGCTCGCGTCACGAGCGAGAGTTCTCTCAGCCGCTCGATTTCGTGAGGCGTGGCGGGGCGCGTCAAGCATGTTTGCATGGCGAACTCGATGCGTGCTTCGGGCGTTACCGCCGTCTCGATCATTCGTCGCGCTAGCGCCTGAGCGGCCTCGACGTAAACCGGATCGTTGAGCGTCACGAGCGCCTGCAGCGGCGTGTTGGTGCGAATGCGGCGAACCGTGCAAACCTCGCGGTTCGGTGCATCGAACTGGGCCATCGATGGGTAGGGATTCGAGCGACGCCACGTCGTGTAGATGCCGCGACGATAACGGTCGTCTCGCTCACTCGTTTTCCAATCGGTGGTACCACCAAACGCGGCCGATAGTCCCAGCTCAGGCTGCGGGGGACGCACCGGCTCGCCGTACATTTTTTCGCTCAACAGCCCACTGACAAAGAGCGTTTGGTCCCGCACCATCTCGGCCGAGACTCGGAAACGCGGACCGCGAGCTAGTAATCGATTGAGGGGATCGGAATTCTGCATCTCGTCATTCGTGACGCTACTTTGGCGATACGTCGCCGAGGTGACAATCAACTTCAAGAATTGTTTCAAGTCCCAACCGCCGTCTCGCAGTTCCACCGCCAACCAATCCAAGAGTTGTGGGTGCGATGGCAACTCGCCTTGAGACCCAAACTCCTCACTCGTTTCGACGATTCCAATACCGAACAATTGCTCCCAGTGCCGGTTCGCAATCACCCGCGCGGTCAGCGGATTTGCGTCGTCGATCAACCACTTCGCGAGATCGAGTCGCGTCGGATTGTCGGCGTGATCCAGCGGATGAAAAGCGACGGGCGTTCCCTCATGCACTTGATCGCCGGCGCTCAAGTAATTACCGCGAAGTTGCACGTGCGTCGCGCGGCGCCGATCCGAGGGCAACTCGCGCATCACGGGCACCGTCGTCTCCGGTCGCAATTCCTTGAGCTCCGTCTCGAGCTTCGCAAGTTCCTCGCGCGGCTGAGCCAGTAGCGGTGAGATGCCGCGATAGTAACGACCTAAATCGGCCAGTTCGCTCGCCGTGCGTTGCCCCTTCTTGCCGACGAGCGCCGCGCGAATGTTTGCGGGCATCGAAGCCCACTCGCTCACCGCTGGATCGTCAGTCATCGCCATCCGAAATCGGTCGAGCGTGTGCTTGGCATGGATCGACGTTTGATCGATGGTCACGGCCAGCTTCCCCGTCCCGAGCGAAAGTGGCTTGGCGAGTAGCAACGTCAACTCATGCGATTTCCCGGTTTGGCCAGCGATTGCCCAGCCTTTCTCGGGATCCGCGGTTTCGACAAGCACCGATGTCGCCGGGAAACCGTCCTGCTCGTAATCCGCGACCGCCGAGCTGAATTGAACGGGTATCGCGCCATTCGTTGAAAATTCACTCTTCGGTGACGGGACATCGCCCGGTGATTGCTCCCACACGACCGTGTGTTGCTCGTCGAGCAACTTCAACCGATAACCGCTCAAACGCTGCATGATGCTCTCGCCGCCATCGGTTCGATTCCATAGCAGCAAGCGATCGATGCTCTGCAGCGAGCCAAAATCGATTTCCAACCAAGGATCCTTCGCGACCAAGGTGTGCGTCGTCTTTTGTTTCTGATAGTCGCCGTCCGTGATTCCGTCGTTGGCGAATTTCGCTTCACCGCCGAATCCGGTCGAGCTTTGCGTCGCGGTGCCAGCGAGCGCGACGTTCATTGCTCCCGAGAATGCTTGGACTTCTGCGACGTGGATCATCTTGTCGTCACCGGGCAATTCAATCCGCACGAAGCGAGCGGGGATCGCCGCGGGACCCTCCGGTTTCCACATTGCTCGAATTCGCGACAGCACAAAATTCGATTGCTGGTCCGGCGGCACCTCGAGCCGCAATCCGGTCATCTGCCCTGGGCTCGTCACAAACTCCAGCGTGTACGCGTCCTGGTCCGGTTCATCGCCGCTTGCCGTGATCCAGCCATCGCCGGTGTCACTCGTCAACGGGCGATGAATGGCTTGACTCGACTGCGGCGCGAGCACGTTCCAAGGTGTGGGAACTTGCAATCTCGCTAGCCACGATTCCTGGGCCGCGTCGAGCTCAGGCGTTTGCCGCTGGGTCGATTCGCGAAGTTCAGCGATTCTCGCGATCAAACGAGACTTGGCCTGATGCTGGTTGTCGGACCAAAGTTCCACCAGCGGACGTTCGTCGCGCGCATCAGCGTCTTCGGTGCTGTTGAAGAACGCAAACAACTTGAAGTATTCGTGCTGGGTGATCGGATCGAACTTGTGCGTATGGCACTGGGCGCATGCAATCGTCGTTCCCATCCAC